>CAMDBY010000055.1 GCA_945889575.1 Bifidobacterium breve | reverse complement strand
CAGGCAACTCTGCAACACTTGCAGCAACGTCACGCGGTAATGCAATATCAACCACAAGTATCGGTGTTGAAACGCCCTGACGAACGCGAGCCAATAACTCGTGATCAATGATGACTCCACCTGCACCTGTGCACGCCAACACAACATCTGCTGTGGATAGTTCATTTTCGAGACTTTCAAAGTCAGAAACTCGAGCACCAATCTTGTCTGCGAGTGCTTCTGCCCGAGAAACGGTGCGGTTGAGAACGGTAATGCTTTCGGTACCAGCGCGAGACAACGCACCAGCGACCCCTTCTCCCATTTCACCAGCGCCAACAACAAGAACCCGCTTGCCACTTAGTGTTCCGAGAATTTCTTCGGCCATCTCTACAGCAGCATGTGCAACAGACGCAGTAGAGCGGCTAATACCGGTTTCTGTTCTGGCACGCTTTCCAGATTCAAGTGCGTAACGGAACAACAGATTCAATGTGCTGCGCGATGTGCCTTGCTTCATTGCAAAATCCCATGCATCACGCACTTGACCAACGATTTCAGTCTCACCGAGAACTGCTGAATCGATGCCGGCTGCAACTTCAAAGAGATGCACAACGGCGTCATCATCGAATTGGCTATACAAATGGGGTGTTATCTCGTCTGCACTTAGCCCACTCGTCTCACATAAGAATTCAAGAATGTCTGTGTGTGCGGCGTGGTATCTCTCAGCTACTGCGTACACCTCTGTGCGGTTGCAAGTAGACAAAACAATAACTTCACGAATATCACTATGGCTCGAAAGAACCCGCAATGCTTCAGACATTGCAGGAACTGGAATCATTACCTTTTCAAGCAATGTGACCGGACTTGTGTGGTAGTTAATTCCGAGGACAACGATGGACATATCGTGTTACGCGCTCACCGGATCTATGCGGCCGTCTGTAGGCACTTCGCGCAAATTGCCATTACGGCAGTCTTCGTAGTAGCTAAGAATTTGCAGTTCGAGTGCCAGATCAACTTTGCGCACGTGCACATCGCGGGGTACAGACAAAATTGTTGGAGCAAAGTTCATGATGGATCCGATGCCTGCACGCACTAGTGAATCAGCTGCGTCCTGAGCATGAGCCGCCGGAGTTGCAATGATTCCGATACTGACTTTGTGTAACTGAACAAGCTGGGCGAGAGAGTCAACATGGGTAACGCTTACGCCACCAACCTGCGTACCAATTTTTGATTCGTCTTTGTCGACGACTCCGACAATGTGAAAACCACGCTCTGCGATACCAGTGAAGTTAGCCATCGCCTGGCCAAGATTTCCAGCGCCAACAATGACAACTGGCCACGCCTGGTTCAGGCCTAGTTCACGTTGAATCTGCACAGTGAGAAATTGCACTTCGTAACCAACGCCTCGAGTGCCGTAGGTGCCGAGGTACGACAAATCTTTGCGCACCTTTGCAGCATTGACTCCTGCGAGTTCTGCAAGCTGTTCGCTTGACGCTTGCGCAACATTTTCGTGGCCGAGTTCAACGAGAATGCGCAAATATATGGGAAGACGCCCGAGGGCAGCTTCTGGGATTCGGCGGCGGGGGGATTCCGACATGCACCCCCACGCTATTACTTCGTGCATGATTTCACGAAGTCCGTAGCCTCACGCCTAGCATTGGGACTGTGACCCTCAATACGGCGCTTGCCGCAGCCTCCTTCATTATCGCTGTGGCCTTTGGTCTCAGCACCCTGGATCGCTGGCTTCGTAGGCGCAGACCCCATGAATTGGCGTGGACAATCGCTATGGGGCTCTTTGCCATCGCGGCTCTGGCTCTCTGGTGGGCGGAAGCTCGGGGCTGGAGTTCGGCCTCATTTCGAGTCTTTTTCCTCTTTGGCGCCGTCATCAATGTTCCCTGGCTCGCGCTTGGCACCGTCTATCTCCTTGCTGGCCAACGAACAGGCCACATTGTCGCCCAGTGCCTCCTCGTCTTCAGCGGATTTTCCGCCGGCATCATCCTCACTGCACCCATGAAGGACGCCATCAATCCAACAGATATGCCTCAGGGCAGTGACCTCTTTTCGGCACTACCCCGCATTCTCGCCGCAGTCGGTTCGTCAATTCCTGCGCTCATCATTTTTGGTGGAGCCATCTGGTCGGTGTGGCGCGTGATGCGTGGCGCAAATACCGCACTGTCGTCAACTGTTGAACGACACGTGACTTCAGCTCCAAAACTTGCCATCGGCAATGCACTCATTGCACTCGGGGCAGCCACGTTGGCGGCAAGTGGAACATTGTCTGGACGACTAGGTGAAGACACCGCATTTGCCGTCACGCTCATGTTGGGCATTGCAATTTTATTTGCAGGATTCTTAGTGGCAAGTACTGCCACTCAATCACCTACCGTAAAGCGAAGCGCTGAACTTTTCCGGTGAGATTGCGTGGAAGCGCATCAACAAACAACACTTTTGATGGGCACTTGTATCGTGCCAATTTTGTGCGGCAGTAATCGATAATTGCATCTTCATCAAGATGCACACCATTACGAGTCACAACATATGCGCGCACGGCTTCGCCTGTATGTGGGTGCGGTGTTCCCACCACAACAACTTCTGCAATATCAGGATGTGCACCAAGCACGCCCTCTACTTCAGCAGGGAAAACATTGAAGCCAGACACGATGATGAGGTCTTTCATACGGTCGACCATGTACAAATGTCCGTCTTCATCAACAACTGCAATGTCACCTGTGCGCAACCAACCATCCCGAGTTAACACCCGTGCCGTTGCTTCTGGATCATCGAGATATCCAGCAAAAATATTTTCTCCGCGAATCCAAATTTCTCCGCTATCTCCAACAAGAACATCGTCACCATTCTCATCCACTAAACGAAGCTCAATTCCGGGCACAGTTCGACCAATAGAACCGGGAATCCATGTCAAGCCAATTGACGTCGTCACCACAGGTGCAGCTTCAGTGAGCCCATACCCTTCGTACACTTGAAGGCCAAAACGAGCGCTAATTGATTGACTGATTTGTTCTGGCAATTTCGCTGCACCAGACAATGCAATACGCACTCCGGCAAACCCGTTTGGCGTTGGGTGGTCAAGTTGCGCTAACGCCATCCACATGCTCGGAGCGCCAGGCAACACAGTGACTTTGCGTTCAGCAATTGTTTCCATCGCCGAAACTGGGTCAAAGCGTTGCACCAGAACCACACAGCCTCCGCCAGCAAAAGTTGTGCCGAGCACAACGTTGAGACCGAAAATATGAAACAACGGCAATACACCAAATGTGACATCATCAGGACCAATGTGTTCAGCAACATTTGCCTGATGAATATTGGTGAGCAAGTTATTGTGAGTCAACACTGCTGCTTTAGGTGACCCAGCTGTTCCACTGGTGAACATATATGCGGCAGGATGCGATGATTCAACTTCGATGATGTCCGCAGGCGCACCCGACAACATGTTGTCAATAGTGAGAGCTCCCGGAATTGAATGACCTTCAGTACTAATTACTACGCGTACTGCAGATGATGTGACTGACGGAATAAGTTCCCATGCAGCCGCTGCAGAAGGTTCTATTACGACAACCGTTGGTTTAATCGCAAGTAGTTCACCCTCAATTTCGGGTGCAGGACTAGTGGGATTCAGTGGTGCGATGATTGCGCCAATTCCAATAGCTGCAAAATATGAAACAACGAAATAGCGACTATTGCCGCACAACAATGCAACAACATCACCCTTGCCTACATTTTCGCGAAGCAGTGCACCGCGCATACTGGCAATTTGTTGACGCAATGTGCCATACGTGGTGCTGCGACCGCGACTCACTAAGGCAGCAGAAGAATCAGGGTGTGCATCGATAATGTGAGCAAGATTCATCTAGCAGTGGTCCTTATTTCATCATCAAAAGATTAATTATGCCCGCTGCCATGATGACCCCGATAAGGAGAGCGATGGTCAAAGTCACTGCAGGGCGCACGCTTTAACCTTACTTGGCGGGACGTATCGACACAGCAGACGTAGCGCCATCTACTTGTCCTGCATAGACATAAACGCCGTCTCCAGCGCCAACACGCAGCACTTCAGCAGCTGATCCTCTGTCGACAGCCAGTGCCACCATGCCGTATGAATCCGTGACAGCACCAATTGCGCCGCCATCAATGTCAGCGAAATGAGTTGTCATACGCGCACTACGCACATCTTCACCAATAACTAAACGAAGCACAGGACCAAGGTGCACCAAGTCTTCTGGTCCGATGTTTAGTTGGCAATTGCCATACACATCAACCCACGTGATTTCGCAACGCACTCCGTCGCCATATGTTTCATGCGTCTCGTTAGTGGGAATAGGTACTAGTCCTGGCATCACACTTGCGGAATCAATTTGTTCACCGATTTCTTCAATGGCCCCACCGTTACACAGGAAACCAGCAACGGGAGCAAAAATATCACGGCCTGCAAATGTTGTGCCTGGCGCTTCAATGTGAAGCATGGCGTTGCTCAGTTCAAAAACGCGTTCTGCGCCGCCAGCCATTGCAGCAGCAGATGCAAGCAACCCATTGTCTGGGCCCATTAAGACGCCGCGACCATCGGATACTTCAATAGCTATTGCGCGACGTGAGGTACCAACACCCGGATCAACAACTGCAATAACAATTCCTGGCGGCACATATTGAATTGCGCGTGCAAGAGCTAACGAACCGGCGCGAACATCGAATGCAGGAATTCCGTGCGTGATATCAGTGATGCGTACATGTGGCGCCATATCGGTGATGACGCATTTCATCACACCAACGAATTCATCGTTGAGGCCGTAGTCAGTTAAGAGAGACACGTGTGAGTGCATTGGTTCACCATATTGGAAGAGAAGCGATTTGAGCTCAGACATACGGGAGGACCGGTGCCAACCCCCCGACGGCACCGGTCCTCTCGGCGCAGCTCATTGCTGAGCGCGACTCCCAGCATTGGTTTCCCGGTGCTGGTGACCTGTGTCACAACCATACACCCGTTGTCGCAAAAAAGTTAAATACCTCTCACAAAAAACGAAAGGGGTTATTTGCCCATTTCAATACTGCGAGCGGCAGCTGCCTTCACGACGTTGTGCATAGTTTCACGAATGCCTGATGTCTCAAGAACAGCAAGCCCAGCAGCGGTTGTACCGTTCGGCGATGTCACGCGCTCACGCAACGTGGCGGGGCTTTCCGTAGATTCTGCGAGCAAAATGCCAGCGCCTTTAAAGAGTTGCCTAACAAGCGCATCAGCAATACCCGCGGGTAATCCTTCGGCGCGCGCAGCGTCAAGAAGCGACTCGGCAATCAAGAACAGATAGCCAGGGCCAGAACCAGCAACTGCTGTCACTACATCCATGTGTGCTTCATCAACACGAACCACAATTCCCACAGCGCTCAACAACGACTCTGCCCACGCAAGATCTTCTTCAGTGCATTGCGCACTGCCACAAATTGCAGACACTCCTTCGCCTACTAACGCAGGCGTATTCGGCATTGCACGTACTGCAGCGGTTGTTGCACCAGCAGCATCTTGCAATGTTGCAACAGAAATTCCCGCAGCAATTGAAAGCACACGGGGAATTCCAAGCGCAGCTGCTGATGCGCACACTGCTGCTGCATCGCCTGGCTTCACCGCAATAAGCGCACCGTCGCCTGCCACCACAGTTGCGCTGGTGCGAACACCAAATGTTGATTCCAGCGTTGATCGCTTGTCAGCATCAAGCTCGACAACGGTGATGCTTGATGCTTCCCACCCGTTAGCCACCAAGCCACTGACCAATGCAGTGCCCATATTGCCCCCGCCGATAATGACGAGCCGTGGAGTGTGTGAAGTCATATGCCAACACTAATAGCGATGGTGCCGAGGACGGGGCTGACTTCCCCGACCTCCCCGCCCCTCGGCAATTGAGATGTGGGCGAGCCCTAATGCCGTTTGGCAATTACTTAGTCAGCAAAGTGACTGGCGAAACCAATACGGATGATGGTGGGGAAAATGCGCTCGACTGTGGCGTAGAGGGTTCCGACCACACGATCGAGTTCGTCTTCGTCAACCATACGCAGTGGCAATTCGCCGTGTAGGAAAATTGCGTCTTCAATTCCGATGGAGAAATGAACACCTACTAACGATTCGTTTCGGCGCAGAACATGTTCATACAACTGTTCCGCATTTTCTTCTGGTGCGGGCATCACATACGTTTCAAACTGAAGCGTGCGTTGGCCAAGTGTGAACCACACAGTTGTGAATTCTTTTTCTTCACCCCGCATGCGCACATACCATCGATACTCGTCTGGTTCGCCACGGTCAACTGCAACGATCGTCTCATTGCGTTCCATCATGGTTATTAACCACGACGTGATCTGTCGATCAAGTAATTCAAGGTGCGTGTTGCCAAAAAGCTCGCTCATGGCTATTTCTACTTACACTCGACTCGGTCGCGCGACGTGAGGTCTGAATACGCACGACGCAAACGCGCCGCAGCAAAGCTCCAGGTGTATGCCTTTGCACGCTCAGCCGCCTGTGCAGACATATTCGCAGCAACTGACGGATCATCAAGAAGGGTAGCTATATGGCGAGCAAAAATATCCGGTTGACGATCTGGTACCAAGAAACCTGTACGACCGTCTTCAATGATGTTGAGAAGACCACCGACTGCAGTAGCAACGACAGGAATTCCACACGCTGCTGCTTCCAATGCAACAAGACCAAAACTTTCACTTCTGCTTGGTACCAATACAACATCGGCTGCTCGGTAGTACGTAGACAAAATATGGTGAGGCTGTGGTGCAACGAAACGTACTTGACCTTCAACGCCAAGTTCTTCAATCAATGAATGAACATGGGCTAATTCAGTTTCGCCTTCTGTGCCACTTGCACCACCGACAATAAGAAGAACTGCATCTTTGCGACCCAACTCTGCAAGGGAGCGAACTGCAACATCTGCACCCTTTAGTGGTTGGATACGACCAACAAACAACAACACCGGACCACTGCCAAGTTCAAGAGCCTTACGTGCGCCACGCTTATCGCCAGGCGCGAAGAATGCATGCTCGACTCCGGGTGCAACGATTTCAATCTTCCCAGGAGGGTTTCCATACAAAGACAAGAACTGACGCTCTTCTTCCGTACAACTGACACAGATGGCATCAGAGCAACCAATAACTTCAGTTTCTGATTGTTCGCGGAATTCAGATTCAGGGTCGCCGCCTTCGGCTTTCACGCGAGCAAACGTATGAAAGGTGCTTACCAATGGAACATCAAGTTCATGCTTCAGCGAATGCCCGCTAAGGCCACTGAGCCAATAGTTGGCATGAATAACGTCAGTGCCGCCGTGCGCATTGATGTGATCAAGAACGCCTTCAGTGAACCGAGGAATAATCGAGATCATGTCGCCCTTTGACATATCAATTGCACCGGCAGGAATATGCACCACTTTGTGGTTCGGTTCAATCATGACTTCGGCGGGAAGATCATCACGCCACGTACGTGTATATGTGGTGCAGTCGACTCCGGCATGAGCAAGGGCAGATACCAACTCGCGCACATACACGTTCATACCGCCTCCGTCGCCAACGCCTGGCTGAACAAGAGGCGACGTATGAAGTGAGAGGACGGCTACGCGCATGCAGAACTCAACCTATCTAGGGCTTGTCCCATTCCCTAAGGGTTCCTATTCAGTGGTAGCCGGACCGACAAAAGACCGATACACGGACAAAAGGCTTTGCTTTTGTTCTCCTGTGAGTCGCTCGTCGTTATTAATGGCTTCGGGAACACTGCTGGCCGTCGGGGGCGAGCCATCGAGGATGCCTGCTCTGACATACAAGGTCTCTGCTGATATCTCGAGTGCCCGAGCAATTTGCTGCAAGATGTCAGCCGATGGTCGACGGATGCCGCGTTCTATTTGCGAAAGGTACGGATTCGACACTCCTGCTGATCGCGCAAGGTCACGAATGCTCTTTTGTGCGTTCTCACGTTGTTGACGAATAAATTCTCCGACATCGTGCAATGTCTCATTAGGGCGGATGGGCATAGACCTATGAATCTTTCACCACTGCACCAGCGCCACTTTCGCGCACACGCGCTACTAATGCCGCAGTGAGCGCATCGATACGTTCGAACAAATTATGACGTTGTTGAGAACAAGATTTTTCAAACATTCCCAATGCACCTGCAAGGTCTGATAACGCACGATCGTCAATGTTCTCAAGTGATTCAAACTGATAGTGCTCGCACAATTCATCAAGTTCTTGTACCAACGGGTGATCGCCAGCAACATTTGTTTCACGTGGTGGACGCGCACTGCCACCACCATGTTGTTGTCCGAATACATCCGCAAGTCGATCGGCTAGAGACCCAACAGGTGCATCAGCACCGCTTGCTCTGCGGCGTTCTTCGTCTTGCACTAAATCAAGTCGGCCTTGTGCGAGTCGACGCACATATGAGATGGCATCTTCTTCCATATTCAATGCATTGCGTTGTGCACGTATCTCGGCCAATGTGCCTGGGATTTCAGTTGACATCAGATTCCTCCCGACACAGGCGGCAACACCGCTACTTCATCTTTATCGGTCACGGGGTGCTCGCGTGACACCTCTTCACCATTGAGCCAGACCTTGCTCATTCCAAGGACGGCTTCGAACTGAGCACCGTATTGAGCAATTGCAGAATCAAGGACTGCACCAACGTTGGCTCCCGAAATAGTGGCGGTTCCTGTTCCTGCGGCCTCGCGTGCCTGAGCAAAGAAACGAACCGTGGCCATACATGTCAGGGTACTCGGGCTATCTGGGAGCCCATGGGGCTCAGCGAATCTCGAGACTCGGTCCGCCCGCAGCGAAATGCCCAATCGCTGTCCATGAACCAGACGCGATGAGTAGGTCAGCGATGTTTTGAGGAACAGCGGCCAGTAAACCACCTGATGTTTGTGGGTCCATACATAAAGCAATGTGCGATTCATCGGCGGTTGCAGTGAGATGGTTGCCTACATATTGGCGATTACGAGGGTCTCCACCGGTGCGATGTCCTGACTTGGCAATATCTAATGCGCCGGGATACAGAGGCAGTGCAGACGAATCAATTACCAACGTGACACCAGAACGTTCTGCAATTTCCCAACCATGACCTGCAAGCCCGTAGCCCGTTACATCGGTGACTGCATGCACATGATCTTGATGTTCGCGTAACTGTTCAGCAGCTGTGCGATTCAACGTACGCATACCTGTAATGGCGACTTTTTTGTCAGCGTCTGTTCCGGCTGCCGTGACTAAACCCGTTCCAAGTGGTTTTGACAGAATTGCGATATCGCCAGCTTGTGCACCGCTCTTTCGAAAGATGTGCTTCGGATCAACGACTCCTTGAACCGCTAGCCCAAAAATTGGTTCTGGGTTACGAATGGTGTGACCACCTGCAATGGTGCCGCCTGCTTCCAACACAGTTGCGGAGGCTGCAGCAAAGATTGCGGCAATTACGTCCGTTGGTAACTCTTCAGGAAATGCTGCGATGTTCACGGCCAGAATTACCCGACCACCCATTGCGAAAACATCACTGCAAGCATTCGCTGCAGCAATAGCGCCGAAGTCAGACGGATCATCAACAAGTGGTGGAAAGAAATCCGTTGTGCTCACCAAAGCAATGTCGTCAGTTAATTGATACACCGCTGCGTCATCAAATGGTGCAAGCCCCACTAACAATGAGGGGTCGAACCCGCTTGGTAGTTGTTGCACCATGTCTGACAACAACGATGCTCCCCACTTGGCAGCGCACCCACCGCACGATGTCCATTCGGTCAACTTGATCGGGCTCTCGTTGGTGTTCATCTAGAAAAAACTACTAGGTTGACATTCGTGAACACTAAGGCGACTTACCCGCCATCCATTGATGCCATTGCGCGAGAATTGACTGCGACGTCGTCACTTCCGCACGCCATCCTTGTGGATTGCGCCCGTCGTGCAGTGGCTGACGGCTCTGATGACGCCGTTGCTACTGCCAAAGAATTAGTACGAGAATTCGAAACATCCCTTCATCAAGATGTCATCAATGCAACGGGTGTTTTACTACACACCAATTTGGGAC
>CAMDBY010000054.1 GCA_945889575.1 Bifidobacterium breve | reverse complement strand
ATCAGAGTCAACTTGCTCGTGTCGCGGGATTTGTTGATCGCACACCAAAGCATGCCCGCGTTGTCACGGGTGGAGAACGTCAAGGTAACGACGGGTACTTTTTTACGCCAACTGTCATTGCAGACCTGAAGCAAGATGATGAAATGATTCAGAATGAAATTTTCGGCCCAGTCATTACTGTGCAGCGATTCTCAGATGAAGATGAAGCGTTGCGTTGGGCGAATGGAGTTGAGTATGGGCTTGCGTCGTCAGTGTGGACTCGTGACTTCGGTCGTGCAATGCGCATGGCAAAACATCTTGACTTTGGTTGCGTCTGGATCAACACGCATATCCCTGTTGTTGCAGAAATGCCCCATGGTGGATACAAGAAGTCCGGATACGGAAAAGACTTGTCCGCATATGCACTTGATGACTACACGCGCATCAAGCATGTGATGGCAAACCTCGAGAGCTAAACCGCTCTACCGGTTCTGGTATTGACGCCAGGCCTCAGTAAAAACTGTTGTCAGTGTTGACCGAATAAATTCAAGTTCTGGTTCGCCACATACAAGTGTTGGTGACAGCACGATGACAGGGTCTGCGCGGTCGTCTGCACGACAAATAAGCCCAGCGTCATAAATCATGGGAGACACCACTGTGCGTAAGAGCCATTCACTTTCTTCGTCAGAGAATGTCTCACCGGTTTCTGCATCGCGAACTAATTCAGCGACACGGAAATAACCGCACCCTCTCACGTCGCCCACAATTGGTAATTCACCAAGTGATGCCATTACGTCATCAAATAATGCTTCGTGACGCAGTACGTTTCCGCATAGATCTTCACCTTCAAGGATGTTGATGTTTGCAAGCGCAACGGCACAACTGACAGGGTGTCCACCGAAAGTGTGCCCATGCAAGAAGACATTGTTTCCGTCCTCAAGGAATGGTGCCGCGATGGCATCGCTGACCAGAACTCCGCCGAGAGGGGAGTAACCGCTTGTAACTCCCTTTGCGAAAGTAATCATGTCCGGCTGGTATCCGAATCTGTCAGAGCCAAACATGTGGCCAAGTCGGCCAAATGCGCAAATCACTTCGTCTGACACAAGCAAGATCCCGTATTTGGTGCATGTCTCGCGTACACGTTTCCAATATCCGTCTGGTGGCACCAATGCTCCGCCAGTGTTTTGCACTGGTTCCATCATCACTATTGCGATGGTGTCTGGGCCTTCTTCAAGTATTCGACGTTCTAAATCATCGGCACAGTCAAGCGTGCATGCATCGATGTGAGAACATGTGTCGCACCGGTAGTGGTTCGTATTGCGAATCTTGAGAGCATTCGGTAAAAGTGGTTCGAATGGTTCTCGTAATGCTTGAATTCCTGTGATGGACAGAGCACCCATCGATGTGCCGTGGTACGAGTAGTCACGACTAATCACTTTGCGGCGCTGCGGTTGTCCGATAATTGCAAAGTATTGAATTGCCAATTTCCATGCCGCTTCAACTGCTTCACCACCACTGGTTGTAAAAAAGACACGGTTGAGATTGCCGGGCGCAAGGTCTGCCAGTTTGCCTGCAAGCCGCGCAGCTGGTTCCGTTGCGTAGTTCCAGATTGGGACATATGCGAGTTTCTCGGTCTGTGCACGAGCTGCTTCAGCAAGTTCCGTGCGTCCGTGACCGACGTTGACAGTGAAGAGGCCGCTGAGTCCGTCGAGGTACTTGCGTCCTTGAGCGTCGTACACATAGGCGCCCTTACCGTGATCAATAATTGGCAGCCCATCTCGCTGAACGCCAGCGAGGCGAGTGAAGTGACCCCAGAGGTGACGCTGAGCGAGGTGTTGAATCTCTTCAGAGTCAGAGGGGTCCATGCATGAACACTAGGTTGCGGTCTCGTGATTCCTTCAACATCGTTAGAAGATGTCTATGATTTGAAACGACAGTAAAGGGGAGGTCCAGTGGCAGATGAGCGCGGATCAGTAGAACTCGTCAATGTGACGAAGAAATACGGCGACATGGTCGCTGTTGACTCCATGAACCTTTCAGTTCATCCAGGTGAGTTTTTGTCGCTGTTAGGTCCTAGCGGTTGTGGCAAGACCACAACGTTGCGCATGCTCGCTGGTTTTGAACAACCAGACTCTGGTCATATCCGCATCAACGGTTTAGAAGTGCAACATGTTCCGCCTTACAAGCGAGAAGTCAACACTGTGTTCCAGCATTACGCGTTGTTTCCACACATGACTGTTGCCGAAAACGTGGCGTATGGGCTTAAGCAATCAGGTACACCCAAGAGTGAAGTAGCGGCCCGTGTTGCTGAGGCTCTTGACATGGTGCAGATGTCAAAACTTGCTGAACGCCACCCTCGCCAAATGTCTGGTGGTCAGCAACAACGTGTTGCGGTTGCTCGTGCACTGGTGAATCGCCCTAGCGTTTTACTTCTCGACGAACCACTCGGTGCTCTTGACCGCAAACTTCGTGAAGAGATGCAGATCGAATTGAAGCTGCTTCAGAGTCGTCTCGGAATCACATTCGTATTCGTGACACACGACCAAGAAGAAGCCATGTCGATGTCTGACCGAATCGCCATCATGCTCGACGGCCACATTGAACAACTCGGTGACCCCGAAACGGTCTACGAGCATCCGTCGTCTGCGTTCGTGGCAGGGTTCATTGGTCGAAACAATTTCTGGACTGGCGTGGCAACGGAAGATGGGGCCATCGCAGATGACGGCACTGTGTTTATTGCGTCACGCCCAGAAGAAGACGTTCCCAATGGTGAAGACACCTTGTCGGCGGTTCGACCAGAGTGCATGGTGCTGACATCTGAACGTCCGCATCAGGCACACAATGTGGTGCAGGCGACGGTCTCTGGAATATCTCATTTTGGCGATGTGTTGCAGTATGTGGTGACCGCCGGAGACCGCGACCTCATCGTTATGTCACCGCGCACCAGCACCAACCGCCCAGCGTTGGGCGACTCTGTCTGGTGCTCGTGGGCACCTGAAGAGGTGTATCTCTTCTCGGCCCGCCAAGCCGGGGTAGTAATGGCGGAGCCCCACAACGACTAGACCGCTAGGGAACACCTGTCCACGGACTAGGTTGTCCCTTGTAACGAATCTCTAACAACTAAACACCAAGGAGAAATCAGATGACACAGGAACTTCGAATTCTTGCCCCAGATAGCTTTCGCGACAAACTAAATCGTCGCGCGTTTATCAAAGCGGGTACCGCAACTGCTGGTATGGCAGTGGTGCTTATGGCGTGTGGCGGATCAGATTCTGATTCTCCTGACACCACTGCAGCTGCAGGTGACGGATCTAAGGAAGCATCGGGCGACTGGAGTCGCGTTATCAATCAGTCATCAGGAACTCTCGCCATGTACACATGGGGTGACTACGACGACCCAGCATTAGTTGGAGCACTTGCTGAATCAAGTCTTGGCGTAAAAATGAAAGTTGACTACTTCGGTAGCAACGAAGACCTCATCACCAAGTTGTCAGCAGGTGGCGGATCAAGTAGCGGTTTCGACATTGTTGTTCCAACTGGGCCGTACATCGTGCAAATGATGCAAAAGGGTCTCATTCAGAAGTTTGACAAGACACTTATTCCCAACATGGTCAACGTTGACCCTGCCTTCCTCAGCCAGGCATGGGACAAGGACAACGAATACTCAGTTTGCAAGAACTGGGGCACCACTGGTTTCTTCTACGACACCACCAAGATCAAAAAAGAACTCAATACGTGGCAAGACTTCCTTGATGCATGCATGGGTGAAGCAAGTGGTCAGTGTTCAGTAATCGATGCAGCTCCGAACTACGCAGGTCCCTATTTCTGGGCAAATGGAATCGACTGGAACACAGAAGATAAGGCATCACTTGATGCTGCAGAAAAGTTCCTAGTGGAAGAACTTGCTCAGCACGTCAAGGCTTTTGACAGCTACCCAAGTACAAAGCTTGCTGAAGGCGCGTACACCTTGGCTATGGCCTGGAACGGTGATGCACGTCAGGCGTACTTCCGTATTAAAGATGCAGGTGGCACGCCAGAAAATTGGCGTTGGGTTCTCGGAGCTCCTGACACTGAATTATTCATGGACACCTTCTGTATCGCCGCCGGATCTCCCAATGCCGAAGCTGCGCATGCGTGGATCAACTGGATTCTTATTCCTGAGAACTCCATTACGGACCTTGAGTACCACGGCTATCACACAGGCATGAAAGAAATGGAACAGCTCATCACTGAGTTGGCTCCAGATCTTGTTAAAGGAGACATGATTTTCTTTAAGTCTGAAGAAGTAGAGACCATGCACACGCAAATCTTGAATACTTCAATTGACCGCTTGGTCGACATTTTGAACAAAGCTAAAGCCAAGGCTGGAGCCTGATAAGGGTGACCGCACCGGTCGCAACTACCTATCGCAAACGGCTGCGAGCCCCAAAGTTCGCACTCGCCCTACCGTCGATTATCTGGTACCTGCTGTTTTTTGCTGTACCGATTGCCTTCATTGTCGTATATAGCTTTGCCGCAAAGGATGGGTCAAAGTTAATTCCCGTTGATTACAGCAATTTGTCGGGTGCGAACTATTCGAATGTTTTCGACGAGACCTTCTTCAAGGTTTTCAAGTCAACATTACGAATATCGACCATCGCAACAATCGGGTGTTTGGTTATTGGTTTGCCCGTTGCGTATTTTGCTGCGTTCAAAGTGCCAGAAAAATGGAAAGCGATCATCCTGGCACTGGTGGTGGTTCCGAGTTTCACTAGCTTTTTGATCCGAACCGTTGCATGGCGAATTCCGCTTGCGCCGAATGGCTTCTTTTCGAAATGGCTCGTTGACATGGGCTGGATCGGAACACAGGGGATTCAGATACTTGAGACACCTCTTGCAGTGCAGGTTGCAATCATTTACAACTATCTCGGTTTCATGATTTTGCCGTTGTTCGTTGCGCTAGATCGAATAGATATTCGGATGCGTGAAGCAAGTAAAGACTTAGGCGCAGGACGAGTGGCTACCTTCTTTGGCGTCACATTGCCTCTTGCTGGTCCTGGCATTATTGCTGGCGTTCTTTTGACGTTTATTCCGATGTGTGGTGATTACGTCACGGCCACTGTTCTTGGTGGAGCAAAAGGAAACATGATCGGCTCGATGATCGCATCGCAATTCAGCGGTGCTCAGAACTGGCCACTTGGTTCCGCAATGGCAATTCTGATGATCGGGGCAGTTCTGCTGTCGATGGTTGTTGGCGCAGCAATTGTGTGGCTCATCGCATGGGTTTTCAAACACCCAACTCCAATTTCAACGCGCATTAAACATTCGTTTCACGAGCGATCCGTTAGTCGCACGCGTGAAGGGAAAACAACCTTGTTTAAATTCGACGTGTTGCCCATTGCTCTGACCCTGTGGACTGTTCTTGTACTCGTCTTCTTGTTCATTCCGATTTTGCTTGTGGTGTTTCACTCTTTCAACGGCGGAAGTTCATTCACGATTTGGTCGGGTAATGCAGGGGTTAAGTGGTGGGATGAACTGTTTGATGGCTCGGTTGCTTGGGCAGTAATGATTCGTTTTGCTGTGTTGTTTGTGGTTTCGGTTATTCTTCGAAATGTATTAATGCGCACCACGAAGATCTCTCGTCGCTTATTGAATTGGTCGGGTCCCGCTGCGTTTCTGTTGGCCTTTGTTGTCAACGGAATGTCGACAGACTGGTACGAAAGCGTTTTTGATTTTGCGAGCATTGGTGACGCTATTCGTAACTCATTTATCGCCGCTTTCGGCGCAACGATTTTGGCAGTGATACTTGGCGGTTTTGCAGGCATCGCACTTGCGCGTCGTCCTGGTATTTGGACCAAGGTTTTTATGGCAACAGTGTTCCTTATTCTCGTGACACCTGAAATCATGGACGCCATTGCGCTGGCCACATGGTTCCCACGGGTCGCAGATTTCCCGGTCATCGGTTACCCGTTTAAAAATGGTTGGGGGCCGTTTAATGGAGGCATGAACAAACTATGGGTCGGTCAGTCTCTGTATGCCAGCGCGGTTGTCACACTCATTGTTCGTGCACGACTTGCCGGACTTGATGAATCATTAGAAGAAGCTGCAGCTGATCTTGGTGCCACTCCTGCTCGAGCATTCAGGCAAATAACTTTGCCGCTTATTTCATCGGCGCTCATTGCTGGCGGACTGCTTTCCTTCACGTTGTGTCTTGATAACGCTGTTATCTCAACCCTGATTAGCGAGGCTGGTTCCACCACGTTCCCTGTGGCACTGCTTGGTGCAACTCGCAGCACTATTAAGCCATTCTGGGGAGTAGGAGCAGTAATTCTGTTCTGCGTCACTCTTGGTGCATTGTGGTTCGTCACAGTTGTCTTGCGTAGGTCTGGTAGTTCGTCAAGCGAAATCGCAGCCACCATTGCTGGTAGTTGACGTAGCGTTACACCCATATGGAACCTCCGAGTAGTCGCGCTATAGCGGTACAGCCAGCCACTTCGCCCGAGTGGGTGCGCGACGCTGTGATTGCTGGCGGTGGACACATTGTCGTACCGGCCGATGCTTCGGCAATTGTGTGGAGTGCAGCTCGAAACGCATCTGGCTTGCGTGAAATCCTCGACGCACATGGTCATCTTGAGTGGGTGCAAGTTCCGTTTGCAGGAATCGAGAACTTTGTTCCCATACTCGATGATGATCGCATCTGGACATGTGGCAAGGGCGTCTATGCCGAGCCAGTCGCCGAACATGCTTTGGCTTTGGCTCTTGCGGGTATGCGACACGTTGCGGGGTACTCACGAGCCACACAATGGACTGGTCCCGCTGGCCGGAACTTGTTGGGAGCTGCAGTCACCATTGTTGGTGGAGGAGGAATCACAGAGTCGCTGGTTCGGTTACTCACGCCGTTTCATTGCAGAATCACTGTGGTGCGCAGAACAGTGGAAGATATTGATGGCGTGGACACTGTTGTGGGGCAAGAAAATTTAGTTGATGCATTGGTCGGTGCTGATGTTGTTTTCTTGGCACTATCGCTGACACCAGAGACTGTCGGATTGATTGGCAAGCCAGAACTTGAAGTGATGGAACCACATGCGTGGATCATCAATGTTGCGCGTGGTGGGCATATCGTCACAGATGACTTGGTGTGGGCATTGGAAAATAATGTGATTGGGGGAGCAGCTCTCGATGTAACAGACCCTGAGCCGTTACCCGAGAGCCACCCGTTGTGGTCGCTTCCAAATTGCATCATCACGCCACACGTAGGAAACACGCCGGAGATGGCGGTGCCATTGTTGTCCGCTCGCATTACGGAGAATGTCAAACGGTTCATAAACGGTGAGCCCCTTATTGGACTCGTTGATGTGCGTCATGGGTACTGATAGAACTCACTACCAAGTTCTCGGTGTATCTGCAGAAGCGAGTATCGACGTTATTCGGCGTGCGTATCGAGAAAGAATGCGAGCAATTCACCCCGATGTGAATGAGAAGTCAGCGAATGATTCACAGCGAATGACTGAAATAAATTTGGCATGGAAAACATTGTCCAGTCCTGAATTGCGTCGCGCATATGACGCTTCAGTAGTTGTTTCGAAACTTTCATCGGTCAGCAGTGGTGGCAGCGATACTGAGACTTTCATTTCGTATTCCCCCGCGCGGTTTCCATGGCGTGGAATGGTAATTGCCAGTGTCATTGGTGCAGTGTTGGTGTTGATCGCTCATGCCTTGACTTCACCAGGTGTGCCTCGTCCGATTGACCAGTTATTGGCTTCTGGGTCGTGTGTCAATATCGACTCATCGCTATCCGCAGTGGAAATCTCCTGCACTCAACCTCATGATGCCGTTGTGGAGCAATTGATTGCAATTGATCGATCATGTCCACTTGAGATGGGGCAGTTCAAAGATCGTCAAGGTATGGGTGTTGTCTGTGTCTTGCCGGCACGGCCAGTGCCAGGCGTGCAATTGCCAGGAGTCCCTGGGTAAGTACAGACCTCTGTACTAGTGCTCCCTAGGGAAATGGTCCCGATGCTGACCAATTGGAACTATCGTTGGATTAGTGCGGAAGTTATGTGAAAGACCTGGGTGTGCGGGTCTTGCTGAAGTGTCATACGGCATTGACAAGGCACAACTCTTGGTGTGGGTCGACAACCGTGCAGTTCCCGAACGTGAATTAGCAGGTCGCCTCTGTCGTCGTCATGCCAATGCTCTCAGTGTTCCCAGGGGTTGGACCATTGATGATCGACGTGATGCTGTTCCTAAATTATTCCGGGTCGATGATGATCCGCAATCGCCCCCCGTCACTAGAACGAAGCGTGTCTCTGCCAAAAAACCAGAACGAGATCGCCCGTCACTCTTTGAGGGAAATCCAGACCCGGACGAAACGCAAGCAATTCCGTGGTCGCCACGACTTGCGAAGTCGGTTGAACCTGATGACGACCAACCCACGTTTGGTCGATTGCTTGGTCGAGCATTTGGTCAAGAACCCAAAGACGAAGAGTAAATCACATGCAGTATTCATCTGATGTGGTGTTGGCAGTAGAGTCAGCATTCGTACATCCCTATGTCGCAGATCTTGCTCGGTATGTCGAATGGATGCCGATGGTTCATGGCGCCGAAGCGGTGGGCGACGGCGTGTGGAATGTTGAATTGCGTGCAAAGGTGGGAGTGTTTGCTCGGTCGAAACGTTTGCGCATGAAACGCACTGTGAACACCTCGTATCACATCGTATTCGAACGTGATGAGATTGATGGGAGGCGACATTCGCCGTGGACCATGGCCGTCGCACTGCAGACAACCGATGCGGGATGTGTCGTGACAGTTGATCTTTCCTACGGCGGTACTTTGTGGACTGCAGGCATTCTCGACAGAGTTCTTGCTGCTCAAGTTGAGGCGGGAAAAACTGGATTAGCTCACGTCGTTCACGGGGCGTAAGCGGTTAACCGCTTGTTTGCTCGTAGAACTGGCGAAATATCAGGGTCGTTCGGCACGAAGACACGGTATCGGGCATGACAGAGTAGACACATGGTCGGCCCTGCACACGAGGAACTTGAGCAGGGGTTGACTCGCGTCATGAATGCGGCCTCCATCACAAATCTTCAACGACTGTCGGGCGGAGCATCGCGTGAGACATGGCGTTTCACTGCCGACGATGAGGAATTTGTCCTGCAACGTGTGCGACCAGGCACCATTGGCGGATTCCAAGTCGAGCCCCGCGTTTTGTCGGCAGCACACCGGGCAGGCGTACCAGTCGCTGAATTGGTTGTGGACGGTGCAGAGAGAACAGAACTGCAGTCCCCCTTCATGATTGTGCGTGCGGTCGAAGGCGAAACTATTGCTCGCAAAATACTGCGAGACGACAGGTTCAATTCAGCCCGTACTGCGCTCACCGGTCAATTGGGCGTGGCGGCAGCGCAATTACATCAGATCGACGCTTCGTCAATTCCTGGGCTAGTGGCCGATGACCAGATGAATAGATATCAGACAGTTCTGCGAGACCTCGGAGAACCGCATCCAGTCTTCGAAGCGGCATTTCGATGGTTGCATATCAACCAGCCTGAGTCGACGTCAGCATGTCTGGTACACGGTGATTATCGTCTCGGCAACATCATGGTGAACGAGCAAGGGCTGGCTGCAATTCTTGACTGGGAACTTGCCCACATTGGTGACCCAATGGAAGACCTCGGGTGGTTGTGTGTGCGCGCGTGGCGCTTTGGCGGAGCATTCCCTGCAGCAGGCCTCGGTACATATGACGAACTCTTTGATGCATATGCATCTGTTACGGGCGTGCGACCAGATCCTGATGTTGTGCGATGGTGGGAAACTCTCGGCACGGTGAAATGGGGAATCATTTGCATCTCTCAAGCAGCAACACATCTGTCAGGCATCGTGCGCAGTCATGAATTAGCAGCTATCGGACGTCGAGTCTGTGAAAATGAATATGACCTGATTGAACTTCTTACAAAAGGAACACGATGACCGCCCCACACGACCGGCCAACAGCAGCCGAACTCCTTGAAGCTCTTCATGAATGGATGGAGCGTGACTTGTTGCCCGGAGTTGACGGTCGATTGCAATTCCACACACGAGTCGCAATCAATATGGTTGA
>CAMDBY010000053.1 GCA_945889575.1 Bifidobacterium breve | reverse complement strand
AACCAAAGAGTTGGCTGCCTGCAACAAAGGATTCGGAACAATAAGGGGCATGATGCCGCTGAACGCCGGATACCACAGTGCGTTAAGAACTCCGAATACAAAGCCGTTGAAACACAACAGAGGTATAGATGCATGACCTGAGATAAATGCAAATGCACTGATTGCAACAAAAACGCTGCCGATGATGTCAGTGACCCCAACTAGATGAGTTCGACCAAACCTGTCTGCTGCTACTCCGCCAATCAACATAAACAACACCAATGGGATCATCATTGAAGTCGTGACCAGGCTTAAAGACCCGGCATCTGCACCAGGCAAAGCCAATACGCCAAAGGCAAGAGCAATGGGCGTAATTCCATTACCAAAGTTACTGATGACCCGTGCGATAAGAAGATGACGAAATTCTCTGATCTTCCAGAGTTCAGACAACTCTTTCTTCATCTTTGCATTCGTGGCCACGCGACCACGATACTTCAGATTTAGTTTTTGCTGGAGTTTTGTATCTCGCGGAACTTAAGGAAACGACCAACAAAATCAGCCGTTTGTTCCGTAGACCACTGCACTTTTTCCCAACTAGCAAGTTGTGTGCAGCGTTCGAGGTGTTGTTGCACCGACGCAGGAAGCTCACCAGTGAGACCTAACTGACGTAGTCCATCAAGACGCGTGTACGCACCAGCCATAATTGCTTCGGCAAGTGTTGGAGCATCCCCTGCAAGCCATGGCGAATTCTGGAGCCACTGATCAAGAGTTTCCATCGCTTTCATGAAAGCAACACTTGATTCCTGAATCAATGCAGGGTCAGTTCCGTAATACACACCAATCATGGGTCGATACACGTACTTGTTCATCCACTCAACGCGTTCACGCACCACTGCTTGTGCAGTATCGCCCACTGGCAATAACGACGAGTCAGGAAACTTCTCTTCCAACCATTCAAGAATAGGAATTGAATCAGCAAGATATTCGCCATCAATTTTCACCATTGGCACTTCTAGTTTCGGACTATGTGCAATGAATTCCTCTGGCACCACAAACCCCTTTGGGCGCACAGCGCGCGGCGGAACATCAACAACCGTGTATTCAATACCGCGTTGGGCAAGTGCAAATTCAACGCGAACCGAAAATGGGCAGATCCAGTGACCAAACAGAGTGACAGTAGATGTGCTCATGACGTGAACAGAATCTCGCAACCAGTACCGGACAACAATGCATCGACAGCATGGCGATCATTAACCGAAAGCTTTGCGTACTCTTCGCGAATCCACTTCAAGCACTTGCGCTGATACACAAATGTTCCCTGGCTATATGGGTGCCCATCAATAATGCACGAGAAGGTTTCTGCCCCTGCTTCCATCGCAGCCTCGTTGGCAAGCAAGAATGGCGCATAGGTGCGGCCAATCTCTGGCAATAAAGCAAGAACGGTGGGATGAATTGCATCGCGTGTTACCCACCCGTTGTTTCCATCGACATCCCACCATGACAAGTCATCGGTGCGTTCCACCCAGTTCACCATGCGTGGTGCACGTTCGATTCCAATGCGTACAGATTCCGGATCCCAACGCAACAGTTCGGTCATTTGACCGAACAGACCAAAGTCTCCACGTCCTGGCCGATCACCCAAAAGAAACGGTGCAACTGCGAGATGAGCCTGCATCATGTCAAGCAAGCGATGGTACGACTCTTCAATCGCAGGCTTGTTCTCTTCGGTTGAACCCACAAGCGCACGCCTACCTATTTGACGCTCCGTGATGTAGTTGGTAAAGCGCGACAATGCTTCGACGGGCATCTGTTGGTCACCATCAAGCGGAAGAAGTTTCCCGGCTTTATCAATAGCGTCGTTGTAGTACCAGCGATAGTGATACATCTGCTTTGTGACCCACTCATCTGCGTAGTCCTCAAGCAAGTAATCAATGAATGCAACAACAGCATCGGTTGGCACAAGACTCCGCTCTGAATACATTCCCTCGAGGCGCATAATAAGCGGACTCGAATCGATCATTGTGTCGGTGTACGCACCAGTTGCATCGGGGAAAGCGATTGCAGGAATAAGTGGGAACGGCGGCAGGTCATCCCATTTAGAACCCTGCGGCACCCACTTGAAAGGAATCTGGCGATAGCGCAACACGGCGCGCATCTTCAATGAGTAGGGCGAACCATGTACGCCTCTAATGCGGAGTGGAAATACTTGTTGCGATGCCATGATCGTCTCCCTTGTTCACCAAATTGTAAGCGAGGGTGAGCCCTCCAATTACAAGCCGGCAAGAATGCAATGAACTCGCGAGAACGGGTGGCTGTTAGTGGCTAGGGGCTTCAGCTGGGGCACCCACTGAAGACGAGACATACGTCGGTTTGAAGAGAAATACGAAGAACAGACCGCCAAGTGCAATACACACTGATGCGACTACCAACGGCTGACTAGATGTGACGCTTGTGGTGATGTACCCCACCAAGATTGAGGCTGGTACCTGAGCAAGGCTCTGCACGCTTGAGTAAATACCCATGGCCTGGCCCTGTTGTCCTGGTTCAGCAGAACGACTAATAAGGCTTGTCATGTTTGCCATTGTGAGGCCATTAAACGCGGTGAAGAACGGAATGACTAAGTACAAGCCAAACGAGAACGACGTGGGAACTGCGAAGTACAACAACATCATTGCTGCGTTACCGAACAGACTGAACCGAAGCACTGAATAGTCAGACAGTTTCTTCGAAACTCGAGCCACCAGAACTGCTTGTGAGAAAGCAATGAACAAACCGACAATAGCGAAATAGTCACCAATTTTAGATTGAGTAAATTTAAAGTTGTTAAGTAGATAGATACCAAAGAACGTGGTGAAGAATGTAAAGCCCATGCTGGACAGGAAGCCAGAAATCAGAATTGAGCGAAGTCGTTCAGATTTGAATCCAACAACAACGTTAGAGACGGCCTGGAACGCATTCAACTTGCCAGCGTGGAACTTCTCTTTCAAGGTCTCTGGGAATGTTGTCAATACTGCAACACAGTTCAACATTGCAATGATTGCGGCGAACCAGAACGGTGTTGTTGCCCCAAACCAATCCGGCGTGTCAAACAGACCGTAGAAGCTGACGCCAGGTGAACTCAGTTTTCCACCGAGGTATGGGCCCACGATAAACCCAAGACCGAATGCAGCCCCAAGAGCACCGAAATTCTTCGCACGATTCTCATTCGTGCTGATGTCGCCGATCGCGGCATTGGCTACTGCCAAGTTGCCGCCAGTGAATCCATCAAGTGCTCGCCCTGCAAACAACAACGGAATGTTCGCCGTCATGATTCCAATCGCGAACAAGACGTAGCCAATGGAAGTACCAAAAATTGAAAGCGCTAACACTGGGCGACGTCCATATCGGTCTGACAACTGCCCGAGGATGGGAGACGCAATGAAAGTACAAAACGGATAAATCGCTTGCAACCAACCGAGCATGATTAGCCCTTTGGTAAATGACCATGACTCAGGCGTAACTCGAAAAGGTGAACCAATTCCAATAAGGAGAGGAAATACCGGAATGAGAATTCCGAAGCCAACAAGATCAATAAAAACAGTGGTGAAAATTGCCAAAAGTGGGTTACGACGCATGAACCAATAGTAGTCAGGCGAAGTGGTTAATAGCCTCAGTCAACACATCGAATGCTGGCGCTGCATCTACATTCCACACCACATCACAATTTGGGGTCACTGGTGTCTTGTACTGGCGCTTGTCAATCAAGGTCATTCCACGGGTGTGTTCACCGCGCAACTCAATATCAACGCGATGCGGCGCAATAGTGAATAAATGGGGATGCGTCAGAGCCAGGACAGCACACGGGTCATGCACCGCTGCTCCAGTCATATTGAGGTGGTATTCGATATAGGACTTCGAATAGAAAGCCAACAAATCTGCGAGAACTTTTGGCAACTTGCCTGGGATCTGACGGATAGCAGAAAGGCGTTCTGGTGTTGATTGCAGTTGATGCGTTACATCAAGCCCGCTCATCATCAATTTCCCGCCATACCGAAACACAATGTCTGCTGCTTCCGGGTCTGCCCACAGATTGAACTCAGCTGCCGCAGACACATTTCCAAACGTGCCCCCACCCATCAGTGAGATGCCCGCAATTCGAGAACCCAGATCAGGTGCTGCACGAAGCGCCAGTGCAATGTTTGTCAACGGACCAATTGGAACAAGCCAGACTCCTTCAGTGGTTCGACACGTTTCGATAATGAACTCGACTGCATTTTCGCTATCAGGACCGCGCGAAGGCTCAGGTAGATCAGCGCCATCAAGTCCACTTTCTCCGTGAACATGTTGAGCAGTATGTGGCGGCGCTACTAATGGTCGATCCGCGCCTGAATGAACTGGTAACTGCGAACTAATGAGGTCGAGAATTATTCGTGCATTTCGTGTGGTTGACGACAACGGTGCATTCCCTGCGACAGTTGTGACTCCTAGTAAATCAGCGTGTCGAGCAGCAACAACTATTGCCATTGCGTCGTCGTGGCCCGGATCACAGTCAACAATCATCTTTAACTTTGCCGTCATGTAGCAGACCTTAGTTCCGATATGCGAGAGTTCATAGATGGGAGATTCCACCGAATTTGATGTCGTGGTTGTGGGTAGTTGCAATCTTGACCTTGTCAGCACCACCACCCGTCTCCCCTCGCCCGGAGAAACTCTTCGTGCCGTTACCTATGCAGAACATGCCGGCGGCAAAGGCCTTAATCAAGCTGTGGCATGTGCCCGCATGGGTGCTCGTGTTGCATTTATCGGATGCGTCGGAAATGACAGTGCCGGCACAATGTTGAGAGAACTACTCGAGTCCGAAGGTGTCGATACAACGCAACTAAAGACTATTGATGCGCCAACTGGTCGAGCGTTCATCACAGTTGATGCAAATGGCGAAAACACCATTGTCATTGTGGCTGGAGCGAATGCACATCTTGGTGACACCGCAATCACAGTTCCTCGCACAAAAGTGTTACTCACTCAATTAGAGATACCACTTCCTGTCGTTATCGATGTACTTACACAAGCACGCCTACAAAATTCAATAACAGTTCTGAATCCAGCACCTGCAACTCCGCTCTCACATGAACTCTTGTCGCTCTGTGACATTGCAGTACCAAACGAAACCGAATCCGCAGCACTGGGTGGCACTCAGGTCCTACTGGGTGTCGGAGTCACAACAGTCATCACCACATTGGGCGAACGTGGCGCTGAAATATCAAATGCCACGTCTACAACACCGATCGCACCATACACGGTCGATGCCATTGACACTGTTGGAGCAGGAGACGCATTCGTCGGTGCGCTGTGCGCAGAAATAGCACGTGGTACTGATATTCACCACGCATCAGAGATCGCATCTATTGCAGGCGCACTTGCCACCACTGTTCCTGGCGCTGTCCCTTCACTGCCTCAACGTGCAGCGGTTATGTCGCTCTACGCGGACTGAAGAAACTCAACCCAGTTGCCATCTGGGTCTTCCACTATGGAGATACTGATTCCTGGACGAATTTCGCGCGGGGGTACAACAACTTTGTATCCAGCTGTTCCGCACGCAGTCGTAATTTCTTCGAGATTGCTGACACTCAGTGTGAAATAGCGATACCCGCATGCACCTGTGATGCCGCCGCCTGCTGCTTTTGCAGGATCGTTATTGGCCTTTACCAACTTCAACAAAGTGGTGCCGGCCAAGATGCGATACATCGTTCCACCGCCTGGCATTGGCATTTCACCCTCGAATGAGAAACCAAGAGTGTCGCGATAAAAAGCCAAGGATGCATCCGCATCGCATACAACGATGCCAAGGTCGATGGAGTCTTTTGTGAGAATTGCTTTTGTCATGAACTGAACACTAGCAACGCCCTAGAACTGCACTCGCACGTTCCATAAATCGGGAAATACAGGATTAAACAACGTATCGATGAGGTACTTAGCGCCAGAAGATCCACCAGTACCCATTTTCATGCCAATGGTGCGTTCCACCATCTTCACGTGACGGTAACGCCACTCTTGTAAACCTTCATCTATATCGACAAGGCGCTCCAGCAATAACGCCGCCTCTGGGTCAGTTCGATAAGCGGCGATCAATGCTTGTTGCACCTCATCATGTGCCGCATACGGCGCGCTCACATCTCGATTCAAAATATCACGAGGAATGTGGTGCGATCGAAGTTCTAAATATCGCAGAACCGAATCCCACAACGATGGTCGCGACATCGCCAAAGAAATTCTTTTATGCATGTCGCTAGTGGGAGAATAATGGGCGACCATCGACGAATCACGCCGACCAAGAACTGCTTCAATTTCTCGAAATTGCCCCGACTGAAAACCGCTCGCTGCCTCAAGTCGATCACGAAAAGTATTGAACTGTAAGGGTGTCATTGTTTCCAAAATGTCGACTTGACCAACGAGCACTTTCAGAATTGTTCGTACTCGTCCTAATGCAGCAAGAACTGGGTGCGTGAGACCCTGTATCAATAATTCCTGAGCACGTGCCATCTCGTGAAGTATCGATTTGAACCACAGTTCATAACTCTGATGGATAACAATGAACAACAATTCATCATGTTCAGGGTTATCAGACAAAGGAGTCTGCAATGACAACAGTTCATCGACTCGCAAATACGACGAGTACGTAGTGGAGGATTGAAATGTTGAGGCATCTTCGCCGGAATTCTGTGTCACGGCGTAATGGTAGGCGAAGAATCAACACCCACAGTCAAGAGACTATTTACCCTGCCAATTAGGTGCACGCTTCTCGGCAAACGCACGAGGACCTTCTTTGGCATCTTCGCTGCTAAACACTGAACGCTGAAGTTGACCCAACAAAGCAGGATTGCCATCGCCTATCTCATCAAGCATGAGTTGCTTTGTTGCCTGCACTGCAAGTGGCCCATTCACCGTGATACGTGCAGCAAGTGCCAACGCAGCCTCCAGCAATTCGGCAGCAGGTACAACTTGATTAATAAGACCCAATTCTTTCGCGCGAGCAGCGTCAATAGGGTCACCTGTCAAACCCATTTCCATTGCAACTGCCAACGGGATGCGTGCTGGTAAACGCACACCACCACCAGCAGCAAATAGTCCGCGCTTTACTTCAGGAATTCCAAAACGTGCAGTTTCGATGGAAACAATCAAGTCACACAACATGACAACCTCAAAACCACCGGCAAGAGCATGACCGTTGACTGCTGCAATCAATGGCTTAGTGCAATTGCGTAGTGCCGTGAAACCCATCCCGATTTTTGCAAGATCTTCACCAGCAGCAAAGGCCTTCAAGTCCATGCCCGCACAGAAAATCTTTTCGCCAGCACCGGTAACAATAATGGCGCGCACTTCTGGATTAGTTGCTGCATCAGACAATGCATTGGAAAGACCTTCGCTGAGTGCCCCGTTAAGTGAATTTCCTGCCTCAGGTCGATTCAAAGTGATGACAAGAATGTTGTTGGTGAGTTCTGTGAGAATTTCCATGATGTACCTCCGGTTCGGATATCAGCCTTGCATACCTTTATATAACGGGTCTATTCCAACAACCTGACGTCCTAATTATTGGTCTACCGTAAGGCAATGGGGCAATACACATCAGATCTTGAGTCATTGAAATCACATGCGGTTCCGCAATGGTACGACGGTGCAAAATTCGGTATTTTCGTGCATTGGTTTTCCTCAACCATCCCGGCATTTGCCCCAGTTTCTGATGACCCATTTACCTTGGCTGCCGAAAAAGGTGAACGTGAAGCCTTCACAGAGAGTCCGTATTCCGAGTGGTACTGGAACTCACTACAAACCCCTGGATCTCCCGCTGCCTTACATCACGCAGAAAAATACGGCGATCAACCGTACGAAGATTTTGTCCCCCAGTTTTTTGAAGCATCACAAGGCTGGCAACCAGAACGATGGGGCGATTTATTCGCAGCATCAGGTGCGAAATATTGCGTGATGGGAACTAAGCACCACGATGGCGTCCTGTTGTGGCCGAGCAAAACACCGAATCCGCACAAAGGCCCGCAATGGACGTCAACGCGAGACATCGTGGGTGAATGTGCAGAGGCAATTCGCTCACATGGTTTGCGATTAGGTCTGTATTACTCAGGCGGCATTGACTGGACATTTCAAGGTCTCGGTATTGACGGATGGGCATCGTTATACAAGGCCATTCCCCAGGATGACGTGTACCACGGATACGTTGATGCGCATTATCGCGAACTAATTAGCCGATACTCGCCTGACGTGTTGTGGAACGACATTGGGTATCCAGGTTTTGGTGCCGGTGCCGCAGATCTCTTCGCGCACTTCTACAACACGAACCCAGAAGGTGTTGTAAACGACCGTTTTGATTTTCTTGGCGTGATGCAAGGCACTGCTCACGCTGACTTTGTGACACCTGAATACACCACTACTCCACCGCTTGAAGGAAAGAAATTCGAAGTGTGTCGAGGTATCGGTACAAGCTTTGGTTACAACGAACAAGAAGATGATTCGTCGTATGCATCGTCAACTGAACTAATTCACATGCTCATCAACATTGTTGCAGCAGGTGGCAACTTCTTGCTCAATGTTGGCCCCATGGCATCAGGTGAAATTCCCTGGATACAGCAAGAGCGGCTGCTAGCAATTGGCCAATGGTTACAGATCAATGGTGCTGCAATTTACGCCTCTCATCCACATGAAATTTCAGAACTACGAACATCAGATGGCGACACTGTTCGACTCACTCGTGGAGCCGATGGCTTCACATATGCAATGGTTCTTGGTCGTCCGAGTTCAAAAAATGTCAGCATCGCCGGGCTACCCACAGGCGATACCTATTTGTTGGGATACGACCATCAACTCTCGCGTATTGGTGACGACGTTATTTTGCCGTACCGACCAGATTCTTCTCCAGCCTTCACTTTGCGGATTAAGTAATCAGCTAACTGCTGCAGCTGCCAATTTGTCGAGAGTGATTTCCATGTTCGCGCGGTTATGCGTTGCGCGATTCGAAACACCACTAACAAGTTTTCCTAAGAAGTCTGCCCATGATGCACGGTGGTCATCCCAACTGTGTGTCACACGACAACCTGTTGCAGTTGGCTCTATCTCATAGATCCAGTCACACCAGTTTTTACCAAGAGCCATCAGACCAAAAGAAAACTTCTTCGGTGCGTCATAAACGTTCACTTCAACTGAAGTTGACCACGACTTTTTGCCGTTCTTGTTCTTGCCACTGAATCGAGCACCAACCGCAGGGCCGGTAGCGCCTTTTGCCCACTCGCCTCCCTGATTCTCAGGCGACCATTCCCCCATGCGAGGGAGGTCAGTTACTAGTGCCCAAACTTTTTCGGGGCTAGCTGCAATGTCACGGGTTACTGATACGGGATAAGTCATGTCCCTATTGTGTCACGACAATCCAGAACCACATGCGAGAATAGAGAAATGGCAGTTGCAACCTCCCCCCACCAAGGAATCGTCACGCTTGATCTTGAAGGAGTCTTGATTCCTGAAATCTGGATTGCAGTTGCAGAAAGCACTGGAATTCCGGAACTTCGTCGCACCACACGTGACGAACCCAATTACGACCTTCTTCTGAAGTCACGTATTGAGATTCTGAATAAGCATGGCCTCACTATGAGCCGCATTGAGTCAGTCATTGCAGAACTCTCCCCTATGGATGGCGCGATTGATTTTCTTGATGCGTTGCGTGAACGCACACAAGTGATCATCTTGTCTGACACGTTTGAACAGTTCGGTCGCCCATTCATGCGCCAACTGCATTGGCCAACACTGTTCTGCCACAGACTCATTGTGAAAGAGAATCGCATTGTGGATTTTGAACTACGCCAAGCAGACCAGAAGCGACTAGCGGTACAAGCGTTCAAGGGCCTGAACTATCGAGTAGCCGCTGCCGGAGATTCTTACAATGACACCGCAATGCTGGGTGCAGCTGATGCCGGATTTCTCTTCCACGCACCTGACAACATCAAAAAAGAGTTTCCGCAGTTTCTTGCGTTAGATACCTACGACGATTTATTCAAACATCTCACTTCTGCTTTGGGGGTATGAAATGACTAACAACGACATCACGAATCTAAAACCAGAAGATTTTTATACTTCTGTTGC
>CAMDBY010000052.1 GCA_945889575.1 Bifidobacterium breve | reverse complement strand
CCCTAGCGCTGTCGGTTCAATCGATATCACCGCAACTCCTACACAGAACCTCAAATGGATTGCCAAAGCAAAGGGTGAAAGCGTTCGCGACCTAACAGTCATGATTCTTGAGCGCCCTCGCCACGATGAACTCATCGAAGAAGTACGTGCCTCCGGCGCCCGCATCAAACTCATCTCAGACGGTGACATTTTCTCAGCTATTGCAACCGCGTGGCCTAATGCAGGTGTCGACGTCATGTTCGGAATCGGTGGAACACCTGAAGGTGTTGTCGCTGCTGCTGCCCTGAAGTGCATGGGCGGAGAAATCCAAGCCCGCCTATGGCCACGCAGTGACGAAGAACGCGAGGCAGCGATTGCTCAGGGTTACGACCTCAGTCGCATTTTGCTCACAGATGACTTGGTACAAGGCGATAACTGCTTCTTCGCTGCAACTGGAGTAACCGATGGCGAACTTCTTCAGGGCGTTCGCTTCACTCCCGGCCTTGTGCACACACAAAGTTTGGTAATGCGTTCACGCAGTGGCACAGTACGTCTCATTGATGCACAACACAGGCTGGACAAGATCAGCGAATTCTCAGCTATCGACTACAGCTGAGATCAACCTTCCTACTTCTCAAGTAGGAAGAGCGCAGTACTACAGTCCGCCGGTGGCGGCGATGCGTGCGTCTGTGCGGCGAAGTTCAGCTTCAATTTCAGCTGACTGCTCGGTACGCAATTGTTCTTCAAGGCGAATCTTTGTTGCGCGCACTGCGGCAACATCGATGTCTTCTTCAAGTTCAGCAGCATCGGAAAGAATGGTCACGTGGTCGGGACCCACTTCAACAAAGCCAAGATGAACGGCCAAGTTTTGAATGGTGCCGTCAGACAAGTAGATACGCGTGTGGTTCTCGGTGAGTGCACCAAGGAACGCCGCGTGTCCAGGAAGGAAAGCAATTTCGCCACCTTCCATGGTGCGGGTGATCACCTGAGTTGATTCTCCTGAAAAGAGAACCCGCTCGGGTGATACAACTTCTACGCGCAAAACGCCTGACGACTCAGCCATTATGCGTTCTCCTGAAGAGCCTTTGCCTTTGCGTACACCTGCTCGACTGAACCGACGTTGAGGAATGCCTGTTCTGGCACCTCGTCGAGTTCGCCGTTGATGAGTGCTTCGAATGATTCCACTGTTTCAGCAACAGGAACGTACTCGCCCTTGACGCCGGTGAAGACTTCAGCAACGTAGAACGGCTGCGACAAGAAACGCTGAACCTTACGTGCACGTGACACGGTCTGGCGGTCTTCTTCTGACAATTCGTCAAGACCAAGAATTGCGATGATGTCTTGAAGTTCCTTGTAGCGCTGCAAGATTTCCTGCACGCGACGAGCAACTGCGTAGTGACGGTCACCAACAGTTTCTGGTGTGAGAATTGTTGACGTTGAAGCCAATGGGTCCACAGCTGGGTCAATACCAAGTGACGCGATCTGACGAGACAACTCAGTTGTTGCATCGAGGAAGGTGAACGTGGTGAACGGAGCTGGGTCGGTGTAGTCGTCCGCAGGAACGTATACAGCCTGCAGTGACGTAATTGAACGTCCGCGGGTTGATGTGATGCGCTCTTGTAGTTGACCCATTTCGTCAGCAAGTGTTGGCTGGTAGCCCACTGCTGATGGCATACGTCCGAGAAGAGTTGATACTTCAGAACCGGCCTGTACGAAACGGAAGATGTTGTCGATGAACAACAACACGTCCTGGTTCTGTACGTCACGGAAGTACTCAGCCATGGTGAGAGCTGACAATGCAACGCGGAGGCGCACGCCAGGTGGTTCGTCCATTTGTCCGAACACTAAGGCTGCTTTTTCAAACACGCCCGACTCTTCCATTTCCATACGAAGGTCAGTACCTTCACGTGTGCGCTCGCCCACTCCGGCGAACACAGAAACACCACCGTGCTTCGAAGCAACACGGTTAATCATTTCGGTAATAAGAACGGTCTTACCAACACCTGCTCCACCGAACAAACCAATTTTTCCACCAGCAAGGTATGGAGTCAGAAGGTCGATGACCTTAATGCCGGTTTCGAACATGCGCTTTGATGGCTCAAGTGTGTCGAATGCAGGAGCTGGACGGTGAATGTCCCAACGCTCGATGTCTTCGAAGTCTGCGTTGTTGCCGTCGAGCACGTCGCCCCATACGTTCCATACGTGACCAAGTGTGCGGTTACCCACTGGCACTTGAATACCGTGACCAAGGTTGCGCACTGGCGTGTTACGGCTCAGTCCGTCAGTTGGCTTGAGACACACGGCGCGCACACGGCTGTTACCGAGTTGCTGAGCAACTTCGGCAAGAACAACTGTTGTTGTGCCTTCGTGTGTGATTTCAAACTCGATTGCCGAGTTCAACTCGGGCAGCGAGCCACGAGGGAATTCCACGTCGATAACGGGTCCAGCAATTGCTACTACCCGTCCGTCTTGTTTTGTTTCTGTCATACTCATCTGGATTGCTCCTACTTGTTCGTTCTTCTAATTTTTCGAGGACATGGCTTCGGCACCGCCGACGATTTCCATGATCTCAGTCGTGATCGAGTCCTGACGGGCTCGGTTCATGATTCGGGAAAGGTTGTTAATAAGTTCTTCAGCATTGTCAGTAGCTGATTTCATTGCGCGTTGACGGAATGCGTGCTCGGAAGCTGCTGCATTCAACATGGCTGCATACACACGAGCCTCTACATAGCGAGGCAACAATGTCTCAAGAATTGCTTCGGGAGATGGCTCGAATTCGTAGTCAGCACCCGCTGCATTTTTTGCATCGCCGCCGGCAACAGTTTCTGCTTCAAGAGGAACAAGAGGGCGTTGCACGACTTCTTGAGTACCGGATGAAATGAAGCGTGTGTAAACAAGTTCAACTCTGTCTACTTGTCCGCTTGCATATAGCTCAGTTACAAACTCACCAATTTCTTTTGCATTTGCATAGCTAGGGCTGTCAGTAAAACCGGTGAAACTTTTTGCAACGTTGTATCCACGAAAACGAAAGTAACCATCGGCTTTACGGCCAATTGCAATCACAGTGTGAGAACGACCCTCTAGAGCATCTTTCTTGATTTCGCCTTCAGTGGCCCGCATCACACCAGTGTTGTAACCACCACACAGACCACGGTCTGCGGTGAGTGCCACGTAACAAACATTTTTAACTTCGCTACGACCAGCAAGAAGTGGCATGGAACTAGAAGAACCGGCTGCCGAGAGATCACGCACTACTTCAGTAATCATGTCGCTGTAGGGAACGGCTGCGACGACGCGTTGCTGCGCCTTCACGATGCGCGATGCAGCAATAAGCTCCATTGCACGCGTGATTTTTTTCGTCGCCTGTACGGACTTAATGCGTCCGCGCAGAATTCGTTCTTGTCCACCAGCCACTTAGATCACTCCGTCGCGAGGGTCTTGTTGCTCTGTGCGTCACCGAGTGCCGCAGCATCGGTAGCAGTGGGGTCAACAGCAGCACCCTTAGGTGCCGTAATTTTGAATCCGCTCTTAAATGCCAACACAATGTCACCCAAGTCAGATGGAACATCTGCTTTTGGATTCGTACGCAACTCAGCGAGCATTGCACCATGACGTGCACGACAGTGCTCGAGCAATTCAATTTCAAAACGGCCAACATCAGTTGCTGGAATGGAGTCGAGATACCCCTTTGTTCCGGCAAAGATTGACACGACTTGTTCTTCAACAGGCATTGGTGAGTTAAGGCCTTGCTTTAGCAATTCAACGAGGCGGTAACCGCGCTCGAGCTGTGCCTTTGACACTGCGTCGAGTTCAGAACCAAACGTTGCGAAAGCTTCAAGCTCACGGAATTGAGCAAGGTCAAGCTTCAGTGTTCCTGAAACGCTCTTCATTGCTTTTGTCTGAGCAGCACCACCTACGCGTGACACGGAAACACCCACGTCAACAGCAGGACGAATACCTGATTTAAACAAGTTGTCTTGCAAGTACACCTGGCCGTCGGTGATGGAAATCACGTTGGTTGGAATGTATGCAGATACGTCACCAGCTTTGGTTTCAATCACTGGCAATGCAGTCAATGAACCTGCGCCGTTTTCGTCAGACAGTTTCGCAGCACGCTCAAGAAGGCGGCTATGAAGATAGAACACGTCTCCTGGGTATGCCTCACGGCCTGGTGGCCGACGAAGAAGCAATGACATCTGGCGATACGCCTCTGCTTGCTTTGACAAGTCATCGTAAACAATGAGCGCATGCTCACCGTTTTCCATCCAGTGCTGGCCAATGGCGCAACCTGAATACGGAGCGAGATATTTGAACGGTGCAGGCTCTGATGCTGGAGCAGCAACAATGACCGTGTATTCCAATGCGCCGTACTGGCGAAGTGTTTCTACCGTTGAAGCAATGGTGGAACCCTTCTGACCAATTGCGACATAGATGCACTTCACACCAAGTCCACGCTGGTTAATGATGGTGTCGATTGCAATGGTGGTCTTACCGGTCTTACGGTCACCAATGATGAGCTCGCGCTGACCGCGACCAATTGGAGTCATGGCATCAATTGACTTGATACCTGTCTGCAATGGCTCGTGTACTGGCTTACGTCCCATAATTCCGGGAGCCTGAACTTCAACACGGCGCATGATTGCGCCAACGATGTCGCCCTTGCCGTCAATTGGAGTACCAAGTGCGTTTACAACGCGGCCAAGCATCGCGTCACCAACAGGAACTGAAAGGATGCGGCCAGTTGCTTTCACTGTCTGTCCCTCTTCAATTGCGTCTGAGTCGCCCAAGACCACTGAACCGATCAACACTTCTTCAAGGTTGAGAGCAAGACCGACGGTGCCATCTTCGAATTCAAGCAATTCGTTTACTTTGCAGTCGGGCAAGCCCGAGATGCGTGCAATACCATCGCCCACTTCTGCGACGCGACCAACGGTGCGTGCTTCAAGCGAAGGCGTGTAGCCCTGCAAACCTTTGGATATCGCTGCTGCAATATCACCGGCGGAAAGTGTTAACTCTGCCATGTTCTCCTCTTGACTTCTCTTCTTCGAAATTCGTTACAACCGGCTCTTCAGCTGGTCGAGATTTGTACGGACGGTTCCGTCGATGACAATGTCACCAACTGTGGCAACGATGCCACCAACAACTGACGGATCAACAACAACCTTGAGGTCGACTGTTTTCCCAGTTCGTTTAGATAACGCAGCGGCTAGACGCGTCTGCTGATCTGCAGACAATGCCACTGCACTGCGCACTTCAGCAAGGTTCATGCCAGAAGCTGATGCACCACGTGCTGCCACGATGTCGAGAATTGCTGCTAAATCACGACCACGTCCTGATCCGATAACAAGTCCGACCAAATGTGACGACAATGGGTGACCCTTGCCTTCAAGCAATGACTCAACGATTGTCTGGCGACGCTCTGCAGGAATCAATTCATCATTTAATACTGAACGTAATTGATCGCTTGACTCTGCAGCGCGAGCAACGCGATACATGTCATCTTTAATGCGGTCGAGAACGCCTTCTGCCTGTGCAATTTGCACAAGTGCTGTTGCGTAGGACTCAATACGAGTGTCACTCATCGTGATGCCCCCACACTATTAATGAAAGATTCAACAAGGTCTTGATGAGCCTTGTCATCAAGGGTTGCTCGAACGACTTTGTCGATTGTGGTGCTAGAAAGACGCGCAATTTCTCCGCGTAATTCGTCACCAATTCGAGAAGCAGCTGCGACAAGGTCTGCAGCTGCTTTTGCTTCAAGTTCAGCAACTTCAACTGTGATGCGACCACGACCTTCACGAAGCAGAACCTCTGATTGAACATCAGCTTCAGCCATGAGGCGAGTGCGTTCGTTGCCAATGTCACCAACAGCACGACGAATATCGCCAGCTTCAGTATCGGCATCTGTGCGCATCTGGGCAGCGTCGCTCATTTCCTTGGCAATCTTTTCAGTACGTCCTTGAAGGGCCTTCTTGGCCAATGGGAATGCAAATTTCACAAGGAGTGCGAACACAATCGTTGATGAAATACCACCGTAAATGATTTCTGACGTTTCAGGCAGAATCCAACTGTGTGTTTGGGTTGGGTCTGGCGTGGCAAATAGTGAAATCAAACTCATCGTTGTCCTCCTGATAGTTGCAGCGACTCTTCAACAGCACGTGACACCACAGCAGCATCTGGGGCACGACCGACAGCAATTTGTGTTGCAGTTGTAGCGACTGATGCAATTGCTACTGACACATCTGCGCTCGCAGCGGCACGAACAGCTGCGTTTGACGCATCAACTTCGGCTTTGCGCTCAGCAATTCGTGCGGTAACAGCTGTAATGGCCACTTGACGCTCGGCATCAAGTGTGCGACGAGCTTCGTCAACACGGCGAGACGCTTCGGCACGAACGTCGACTAATGCACTTTCATACGCAGCGACTTCCGCACGAGCATCTGCTCTGACATTGGTTGCACCATCGATATTGGCACGAATGTTTCCGTAACGAGTTTCTATGCCCTTTTTCACTTTGGGGAACAACACCAAACGCATAAGAACGAGAAGAACGACAAACGAGCCACCACCCCAGATGAGCTCTTTGCCCTCTGGTGCAATGGGGCTTGGGCCCTTGTCTTCCGTAAGTGCTTCACCTTCGGCGGCTGCCATTGGCGCGCCCGCCTCAAGTGCTTCGCCAGGCGTGGTGGTATCTGTAGAACCAGATGACACCAGTCGAACGTGGACTATGCGTCCGTTTAATTGTGTGACTATCGCAGTCGGCATTTCAGCTCCTGAACTTTGCTTAGGCCGCTCTAGAGTCCGAGAAGAATGAAAACGACGAAGCCGATCAGCGCGAGCGCTTCGGTGAATGCAATTCCGAGGAACATAGTGGTACGCACCATGCCTGCAGACTCTGGCTGACGAGCCATTGCCTCAATTGCCTTACCAACGACGAAGCCGATGCCGACACCAGGTCCGATGGCTGCAAGGCCATAAGCGAATCCGGCGCCGATAGCAGCGTTGGCTGCCTTTGCGTCTGCTGCGTTTAACTCGGATACGAGCCGAGATACTTGTACTAGTGCTTCCATGTGAGTGTTTTCCTTGTGTCTGTAATTAATAAATGATGTGAATAGGTCTGAATAACTGACTGTCGTCTAGTGCTCGGGGTGGCGAGCACCACCGATATAGACGGCTGTCAGAATTGTAAAGATATAAGCCTGCAAGAATCCGACCAAAACCTCAAACACTGTGAGGAAGATCAACATACCCATCGGCAAGATACCCATTGGAACTAAGAGAAATTTTTTGGTCTGAGCTTCGAACATCGCTGCTGACAGAAGTGCGAAAGTAACTAGCAACATATGGCCAGCAAGCATGTTGGCAAAAAGTCGAATTGCTAACGAGAACGGCCGCACAATGATTGTTGATACCAATTCGATTGGGGTCAAGAGCAAATAAATTGGCTTGGGTACGCCTGGGGGAAACATGATGCCCTTGAAGTAACCAATAAAGCCTTGGTGCTTGATACCGACCGCGTTGTAGACAACCCAGACAATGACTGACAAGAACAATGGAATTGCCATGCGGCCTGTTGCTGGCATCTGCAATATCGGAATAATTCCGGGAAGGTTGCACAAATAGATGAAGATGAAAAGAGACAACAAGAATGGCGTCCAACCCAAACCATCTTTGCCAATGGTTTGCATAACGATGTTTTCTTCGATGAACTCAACAAGCATTTCAGCGAGGTTTCGCACGCCTTTTGGAGCTTCGTTAGCGTTGTAACGACTCGCAATAAGAAAAATCAAAATTGCAATACCAGAAGCAAGAACCGCAATCATGCCGATCTTGTTTAAATTACCGAACGCGTCGCGCCAACGAATCACTTCGTTAATAGGTGGGAAGTCCAATCCGAACACTTGTAGTTACCTCAATTAAAGGGGGAAGATTTTTTGGGCTTGAGGCCTGGATAGGCCAGAGACATGGAAACATGTCTCAACTCCCATACGAGGAGTCCAAGGTGCGTCACCAGCATAGTCGCACAGAGCGACGGAATCGAAATCCAAGTTGAATCACGAACGGGCAGCACTGCAATAAAAATCAGCCCGAGTCGTGCGACATAACCCACCATTACTGAACCCATGAGTAGCGGAAGTGATCTCGGGGCGGTGATGGTGATAATTCCCGCAGCAAAAATGAAATTGACAAGCACGATGGCTAATCCGTACGCAGAGCCCGACACGCCTTCTGTGCCCCAAATCACACCAGAAACAACCAACAACAGCGGTGCGACTAGAAGTCCGCGACGAACCATGTCGCGTGATACGGCAAATTCGGGAGCGTTATCCACAGGCTCGTTCAAATCGTTCATTGTTCTGGCCGTGCACGTGTTGATTCAGCACGCTCTTGTTCTAGTTGTTTCATTCGGGCGTTATATACGTAATAGGTCTTGACGAATTGTCCAATAACCGCGAGCAACACGAGTGCGATTGTGAAAATCGGTTGAGTATTAAGCCACGCATCTAACCCAATACCAATGAGTAAATACACCAAGACCAGGAGCGCCAACTCAACGCCATGCCCAGAACCTTCGTTAGACGACGAGGTCATGATGGGAGCCGGACGCTTTTTCACAATTTTCACCAATCACGAGCCAATCGACATGCCCGAATAACTTCTCAATCTAGGGCTGTCTCAAAGAAATCGTCAAACCGAGGAGCCTGAAAGCGTGATTATTCCTCTTCCGGTGTGCGATTGAGGTCGGGGTGCAGAACGGTGTACAGAAACAGCACCAAAGCAACCAATCCGAAGGGCGCAAAGTTCGTGGCGCTCTTGTTAAAGACGGGATACAACACCAATGCAGACAACAGCGCAGTCCACAACCACAAAATTGCCACGGCGCGACGAGGGCCGTGTCCGAGATTGATCAGACGATGATGCAAGTGGCCCTTGTCGGCTTCTGCGAATCCTTGACGTTTACTGACGCGGCGCACGATGGCAAACGCGACATCGAAGATTGGAACTCCCAAGATGACGAGGGGAATAAGAAGTGGTGCCAAGAAGAAATATGTCTGACCACTAAACGCCTGTGTGGTGGGGTCTGCTCGCCCACCGACAACGCTCGTTGATACGGCCACTAAGAGCCCAAGCAAATATGCGCCGCCGTCACCCATAAAAATACTTGCACCATTGAAGTTGTACGGAAGAAAACCAATACATACACCGACAGTGATGATTGCAATCAAAGGCCCGATGTTTGGTTCGGATAATAAACCAAGGCCCGAGAGATGCCGTGAGTAAATAAAAAATGCTGTAGAACCAATTGCAACGATGCCCGCAGCTAATCCGTCGAGCCCATCAATAAGGTTGATTGCTTGCACCATTCCGAGCAACCACACAACGGTGACAATAGGAACCCAATCATTTCCTAATTGAATGACTCCCAGGAACGGAATGCGGAAATAAAACATCGTGACGCCGAACCACACAAGCATCATGCCGGCACCAACGATTGCAATAACGCGAGCAGGGGCTGACACTTCTTTCACATCATCTCGAGCACCGATCACTAGTACGACTAACGCACCAAGCAACACACCAGTTGGTTCGCTGTTTCCTTGGAACAATGGCCCGAATCGGTCCATCCTCCACGCGAGTCCTAATGCAGCAACAACTCCGGCGAACAATGCAATACCGCCCACATTAGGAGTAGGCACAGTGTGCACTTTTCGTTCATCTGGCAGTGCCAACCAATTGTGTTCGCGTGCAAACCACCTGACAACTGGCGTCGTAATCAGAGTGACAAACATCGCACACAGTCCGACGATGAGATATCCGTTTGTATCACCCATTAGATGTTCAGCCTAGATGACTGCTCCAACTGGATCGTTTCCGTCACAATTTGTGGGGATAAACAGGAAATTTGGCACAGAGTGCGGCCACTTTTGATTTCACTACAGCAACTGCCGCAGAATCATCACGATGACGAAGAGCTTCTGCAATCAATGAAGCGATCACTGGCATTTCTACTTCGGTCATTCCCTGCGTCGTGACTGATGGTGTTCCGATGCGTACACCAGAAGTTACGAATGGGCTTCTTGGATCATCAGGAACTGTGTTCTTGTTCAGCGTGATACCTGCTTCATCAAGTACCAATTGTGCAACTTTTCCAGTGCATTCAGCATCGAAGGGACGCAGGTCTACAACCATGAGGTGCGTATCAGT
>CAMDBY010000051.1 GCA_945889575.1 Bifidobacterium breve | reverse complement strand
TTTCTTCGTTGGCGTGAATGCGTCATCCATCTCACAGACATGGATGTCGGAATTGGGTATGACCAGTGGCCTGATTTCTACGTTCGGCTCGAACTCGAGCGTCAGAAAATGGCATGGGCAGCAAGTCATCCAATGGGCCTGACGCAAATCCCACAAGCAGCATTGAAACTAAATGAGAAACATCGCCTCGCATGGTTGCTACAGCGTGCAGATGTAGAAGGCCTGCCAAAGGGTCCCGGATTGTGAGACTCCGTACTTTTCGGCGGATATCTGGAGCTGCAATTGCGAGCACAGTTCTGGCACTGACTTTTATTCCAGGAATTGCAAGTGCTCATGCAATTCTTGAATCGTCTAGCCCTGAGCCGTCTGCGCTTCTCACGTCTTCTCCGAAAGAGATCCGCCTCGACTTCGACGAACAAGTTGAAGATTCCTTGGGTGATGTTCGCATCTATGACTCAGAACAACGCGAAGTCTCCAACAGTAAGACAGTGCGTTCGTCATCAGACGCATCAATAGTCTCTGCAGAAGTCCCCACCCTCAAGAACGGCGTTTATGCGGTTGTGTGGCGCGTAGTCAGCGCTGATGGCCACCCAATTTCAGGTGCGTTCCCTTTTGAGATTGGCGCGAAGTCAACAGGCACAAGCGCTGCGTTGTTAGAAGAGGTACTCAACAGAACCGAGACAACTTCGCCTCTTGGAAACTCGATGTCAACACTGAGGTTGCTTGGCTTTCTCGGGCTGATACTTCTCATTGGTTCTGTTTCGCTGTTGTGGCGTTCGGCTTTGTTGGGAAATGCTCGTGTTCGCAAAACATTGCAGTATTCCTCAGCATTTATTGCTTTTTCATCTCTTGGTTTGTTGCTCATGCAAGGCCCGTACACGGCTGGAAAATCGTGGGGGTCACTGTTCGACACCGTCTTGATTGGTGATGTCTTTCAAACTCGCTTGGGGCTTGCGTTATTCATCCGTGCCATGTGTGCATTTGCTTGGGGTGTAATTGCCCTCACAGCTTCTGCATCGGTGAGTCGCCTCTGGCGTATCGGTGTTATTGCAACTTCGGTTATAACGATTGCAACATTCGCCACAAGTGGACACCAAAGCGCCGGAACATTGCCTGGCGTGTTCGTCCCCTTAGACATGATTCATCTTGCTGCTATTTCCACTTGGGTCGGCGCACTACTGGCGCTCGCAGTCATTTCTAAAGACAACAATGTTGAAAACGAGGCAAAGAGATTTTCTCAAATGGCAACCTGGTCGATGCCAGTAGTAGTTGTAACCGGCGTTGTGCAGGGGCTTCATCTGCTTGGTGGAATCAGCACCATTACCCAGACAAATTTCGGAAAGTTATTGCTTTTCAAGACTCTGCTTGTCGGAGCTGTAGTTGTATTTGGCTCACAGGCTCGAGGCAAATTGCAGTTAGGCGGATTTTCATCGATTGCGAAGATCATCAGGTGGGAATCAACGTTGGTTGTATTGATTCTTGCTGTTACATCGTTAATGGTGGCGCAATCACCGAATGCAATACCGACGACTCCAATTTCGTACAGTGCCACGAAGGTACAGAATGGCATTGTGGCGGAACTATCTGTAGTTCCCACCGTTGTCGGCACAGCAGAAGTTCACGTTATTCTCACGCCACCAGGTGGTTCACTGACACCGGCCAAGTCAGTAACGGTGCAATTTGATCTACCGTCGCGCAACATTCCAGCAATCCCGGTGTCTATGACAGAGATAGGTCCGAATCACTGGATTGGTATTGTGCAGTTTCCTTTTTCAGGCGCGTGGAATATGAATACGCGCGTATCACCGGCAGCAAACCAAACACTCTTGTTTGCAACTGTCGTAACGGTGCAGGATTAGAGCGTTCGCACCACGATGTGGTGCAGCATTGCCGTGGGGCCATCCATGAATCCATCACCAGTTGAGACAAAACCGAGTCGTTCGTAGAAACCTAAGGCACTGTCACGAGCTCGCGCCCATGCAATTGTTGCTCCTCGCTCGATTGCCAATGCGATTCCAGCCTCAACGAGCAATGCACCAAGTCCTTCGCCCTGCAAGTGACCTGCAACTGCCATTCCTTTTAGTTGCATTGCAGTTATGCCTGGCTTCTCTGGGCATTCCTTCATAAACCACGACGAAGTGGCGATGGCAGTGCCTTCATGAACGATTCCGAAATGCACAACGTCTGGGTAAGAGTCTTCGGGGTAATTGCAATCTGTTGCTGGGGTGCCTTCGCGTAACACTGCAATTCGTAGTTGCATGACATCAGTCAACGCGACTTCAGAAACTGTGTACGTCACGGTTGAACTGAAGCAACACGCACAGCATTGCCGTTATCTCGTGCGCTGCGGTACATAGCTTCCGCGATGCGATGTGCTTCCAATGCAATGGAGAAATCAGGAAAGCCTGGCGTGCCATCGACTGTGGCCTTAACGAATGCACCATCTGGGTTCGCATCGCCGATTACAAGTGGAGCTGTCTTTTCTAAAAGTTCTGTTCCTTCAAGAGAACCTGTAGTGCCGTCTGTGTCGCTCCAAGTAACCGGGCCAAACCAGTCGTTACCAGCGATAACAACTGTGCGGTTCTCGCAAAAGACTTCAACATTGCGCAGGCTGGGGCGTGACAAATTGTCATGCCAAATTGTTGTCAATGTTCCGACAGCGCCGTTTACAAAACCAATTGAAGCTGCAACAACATCTTCGATTCCTTCAATGCCGTGCCGATACGTGGCCCGTGCACTGACAGAGTCAACATCACCAATGAGAAATCGCAACATGTCAACGTCATGAATACTGTGCTCTAATAATGTGCCGGCACCCGCCTTCGTTACGTCGCCACGCCACGTTGACTTGTAATGGCCTTGCACCGGAATGAACTGGTCATCACGAAATACCACGGCCATCGGCGCACCAGCAGCAGGGTCTGAAATCAGTTCGCGTGCCCACAAATATGCAGGGGACCGACGCAGGATTAAACCGCACTGGTGTGTCAACCCACTTGCCGTTGCGGCCACATACATATCATTGGCTTCGCGCAAACCGATACTGAGTGGCTTTTCACAGAAGAACGGTTTCCCTGCTGCAATGCACTTTTCTACGAGCGGTTGGTGTTCGCTAGTCCATGTGCAGATGTACACCATGTCGCTTGAAGCGATTACTTCATCTGCCGATGCCATCACGGTGCTTCCTGATGCTTGCGCAAAAGTTGCAGAACGTTCCGCATCAATATCAAAACAGCCGCCACGCGTCATGGGCACTCCGCTGATTTTCAGCATTTTTGAGTGGAACGTAGCGATATGACCAGTTCCTACAAAGCCAACGATGGGGAGATCTGTTGAAGACGCCACAAAGTGAATTCTAGTTACGGAATAAGTAATACGCGACCAAATGCCTTGCGGCTTTCGATATGGCGGTGTGCGCCGGCAGCATCAGACAACGGGAATGTCGAGTCGATAACAACTGTCAATTCCTTCTTAGCGATGCGAGCAATCAGGCTCTCGATCATTGGGTGAGTACGGGTTGGGTTCATTGCCATCTCGGCGCCAAGGAAAACACCCGTGATAGATGCGTTCTTACCCATAATTGCGCCGATCTCTGGTGGACGGGGCTCGCGACCTGCACGGCCAACCCAACTGATGCGGCCGCGATACGCCAACATGGCAACGCTGCCTTCCAAAGTGGAACCACCAACAGAGTCAACAACCAAGTTCACGCCTGCACCCTTTGTGTATTCCAGCACTTCTTTTGCTGCATCTACTTTTGTGTAGTTGATGCCATGGTCAAGCCCATAATCCTTCAAACGCTCAAGACGCTCGTCGCTTGATGCCGTTGCAAGCACTGTTGCGCCAGCAGCTTTTGCCAACTGAATACCTGCGAGGCCAACACCACTTGCACCAGCCTGAATAAGAACAGTTTCTCCGGCCTTCAACCGACCGAATTCAAACAAACAATCATCTGCTGTACCGAACTCAATTGGTATTCCTGCAGCTTCTTGTAGAGACAGGCCTGCTGGCACTGCCCACACGGCAGCAGCTGGAACACTGATGACTTCAGCATGAGATCCGAATCCCATAGTGGCAACGACTTGTTGTCCTTTTGTAAAAGCGGTTACGCCTTCGCCAACTTCGCGCACAATGCCTGCCGCTTGATATCCAACAATGTGAGGCTTGGTTGCTAACGCACCACCAGTTCTGTTGAGTGTGTCGCCACCTTGAATTGCAATTGCAGCAACATCAATCAGTACTCCACCTGGGCGCAATAGTGGCTCAGCCACGTCTTCGTACTTAAGGACCTCAGGTCCGCCAGTCTGGTAATAAACAGCAGCTTTCATGCTGGCGACGCTACTTGTAGTTGCAGAGAATGGGGTTACTGGGCAATGACTTAGACAGTGAGAGGCTTTGCAAGGCGCAACGTTGCAAGTTCTGCAGGGGCAGAAAGTCCAGCCAATGCAATGTCGTAATCAGGCAACTCATAAACGTCGCCATCGTCAGTAATCATGATGAACCTGTCGAAGTTTGCAAGGAATGTGCGGTCGTGGCTTACCGCAATCACAGTGCCTTCAAAACCTTCGATGGCGCGCTCAAGTGCTTCAGATGAATCAATGTCAAGGTTGTCGGTTGGCTCATCAAGCAGCAACACGTTGTGACCAGCCAGCTCGAGGCTCAAAATTTCAAGACGTGCTTTCTGTCCACCTGACAACGTTTGGAATTCCTGACGAGCATTGTTGCGCAATCCGTAACGGGCGAGCGCCCCCATGGATTTCTGTTCGTCGGTCAATTTGTCGCGAACAATCTCAATGCATTCACGGCCATAAAACTCTGGTCTGTCGTTTACTTGGTTAAACATGCCGACCGAAGTACGCGGTCCGAACGTGATGTCGCCCATCAGGCCCTCTGCTTTGCCATTCAACGCGTTGAGAAGGTGGGTTTTTCCCGTTCCGTTCGGGCCAATCAGTCCGACACGTTCGCCAAAATGCACTTCATCAGAAAAGGGCATGAACAATTCGCCTATAGCAACTGCTTCGAACTTCACAACGCGACGAGCAGAGTCTGCACCTCGGAATCGAACATAAATCTGTTGGTCGGCAACTGGCGGTGGAGGAGGGCCAGCTTTCACGAACTTTTCCCAGCGTGTTTCTGCACCATTCGCTTTAGTTGCATTCTTGAAGTTCTGTGCCGCACGTTGCTTCATGATCTTCATGTGATGAAACAGTCGACGCTCTTCATCGTTCCAACGCTTCAAGTCGTCGCCCAAAAGTTCTTGGCGCTTCTGACGTGCTTCGGGAAACGTGACATACGAACCGCCGTGTACCCATGCGCCTGAACCCTCAACAGCAATGATCTTTGTTGCCACACGCTCTAACAGTGTGCGGTCATGGCTCACCATCAGAATCGTGCTCTTGCACGCCTTGATTTGTTCTTCCAACCAACCACGTGTCGGAATATCAAGGTAGTTATCTGGTTCGTCAAGGAACAACACGTCAGCACCTGATGTCAACAACAAGTCGAGGACTAAGCGCTTGCGTTCTCCACCAGATAGTTGGCTCACAAGACGAGTGGCGAAGTTGTCAACGGGCGTCTTCACACTGCGTTGCGCTGATGCAGCCCACTGGGTCTCAAGGTCATACCCACCAAGGTCACCCCAATCGCCAATCGCTTCGGCGTATTTCATGCCGTCGTCTTCGCCGCTCATCATTGCTTTTTCTGCAGCGAAGAGTTTTTTTCCGGCTTCGCGCAGTGCAATGGGTGCAACTTCAATCAGCATGTCGCGCAAACTGTCGTCGGGCTTGCTCATGCCAACGTCCTGAGTCATCTGCAGGAACGTGCCACCAATGCTGAACTCACCATCGTCTGCTTCGTATTGACCAGTGAGAATTTTCAGAATCGTTGACTTGCCAACACCATTAGGTCCCACAATTGCAGCGTGCTCGCCAGGAGATACACCAAAGCTGACATCAAAGAATAATTGGTCTGCGCCAGGAGGCGAATAAGCCAATTCAGATACAACAACGCTGCTCATGTTCAGCTCCCGAGTTCTTCGGTGAGTTCCAACCACTGAGTCTCAAGTGATTCAATTGCTGTTTGCAATGCAGCGAGCTCTTCGCCCAACGCGGCAAGTTTCTTATGGTCGTTTCCAGCATCAGCGATGTCTTGATACAACGCAGTCTGACGAGTCGTGCGCTTCGTCATGTCTTTCTCAACATTCGCAATCAGTCTGTTTAGTGTGCTTGGGCTACGTGATAACTTCTGCTTCGCAGGTTTAGTCGATGATGACCGCTGCGTTGGGGCAGAACGTGGGGTAGTTGTACGTGCAGATCGCTGCTTCAGCCATGTTGCAACACCACCTGGCACCAGTGCTGCGCCGCCTTCACCATCGAGCGCCAAAATCTCTTCCACAGTGCGGTCAATAAATGCGCGGTCATGGCTGACGACCACAACAATGCCAGGCCAATCATCAAGGTAATCCTCAAGTGCGCGCAATGTGTCAAGGTCGAGGTCGTTCGTTGGCTCGTCCAACAACAACACATTCGGTTGTTCAATCAGTGTGAGCAACAATTGCAAACGACGACGTTCGCCACCAGACAATGTGCTCAATGGCGCGAACTGAGCGTCACCATCAAACCAGAATCGCTTCATCAAGTTCAGGTCTTCAACAGATGGCGAGCCCTTGTCGCCCGCAACAACATCACATACGCGCTTTGATAGGTCGAGTTCTTTGCCCAACTGGTCGTAGTAACCCACCAGCACGGTCTTGCCAATATCAATGGTGCCAACAGTCGCGGTAAGGCGACCCGCAATCATGTCAAGCAACGTGCTCTTGCCTGCACCGTTTGGCCCAACAATTCCTAAACGATCACCGGGTTCTAGTGCATGATCAAAAGCATGCAGAACTTCATGACCATCTGGCCATGTGAAACCAACGCCAAGCATTTCGATGCCTTTTGAGCCAAGTCGCTTGCTACCAAGGTCTAATCCCAATTCACCTTGTCGTGCCGGGCCATCTGGCTTGTTGGCAATCAATGCTTCAGCAGCTGCAATACGTGCTTTTGGTTTTGCAGTACGCGCAGGTGCACCACGACGCAACCACGCGAGTTCTTTTTTCGCAGCGTTCTTCCGTACTTGTTCTGCCGTAGCGGAATTCTCTTCACGTTCTGCACGAGCAGCTAAGTACGCCGCATATCCAGATCCGGCATTTTCGCCAGCAGGAATATGTAAGTACGCTCGTCCGCGGTCAATTTCAAGCACGCGGTTTGTAACACGGTCAAGAACATGTCGGTCGTGTGTGACAAGGGCAAGTCCACCAGGGAAACGCGCAAGTGTCTCTTCAAGAAATCCGATCGCATCAAGATCTAAGTGGTTTGTTGGCTCATCAAGAATGAGGCAATCCCATTCACCGGCAAGAAGTCGAGCCAACGCAACCCGCTTTAATTGGCCACCAGATAATTCACGCGTATCTGCTTCAATCATGTCGCCCATGCCAAGTTTGTCCAGCATTGCTTCGCCTTGCCAGCCACCGCCCACGGCATCGCGAACGGTTCCTTCTGGCAACACAGGCAATTGCGGCAACACACCAATGCGCGCACCACGACCAGTTCGCACAACCCCAGCATCGGGTCGCAGTTCGCCAGAGAAAATGCGAAACAGTGTGCTCTTGCCACAACCATTGAGACCAACAACACCCAAACGGTCGCCAGTGCTCAACGTAATAGAAACATCTTCGAACAAGGGACGACCAGGACGAGACGCCTTGAGCCCTTCAGCATCAATCAGAATCATGTCAGTCCCGACTGCCCGCAAGAATGGGAATCAATGTAAGCGCTGGTTCGTCTGCTTCAAGACGCTGCAACCGGTATTTACTCTGGAACAACGCAACGAGTTCGCCATCGCTGCGACGCAAGATACGGATGCCACCAATTTCACGTAAACGTGGAATTGATTCTTTATCGGTTACGCGAATTGCTTGGTAATCCGCATTCAAGATTTCAGCTGGTGCATTGAATTCGTGCTGCAAACGATGTGCCAATACTTCAAACTGCAATTGACCAACGGCTGCAAGCACCGGGTCGGCGTCTCCCATGTCTGGGTCGCGCAAAACCTGCACAACGCCTTCTTCATCAAGCTGTTGCATACCACGACGGAACTGCTTGAACTTTGATGAATCAAGCGGGCGAGCAGTGGCAAACACTTCGGGTGCGAATCGTGGCAGCGCGGGGAATGACACCGCTTTTCCTGCGTGCAAGGTGTCACCAATTTGCAATCCTGATGTGTTGATCAGACCAATCACATCGCCGGGGAATGCTTCTTCAATTGTTTCGCGTTCTGAACCAAACGCAGTCGTGGCATATTTCGTACCAACGTTCTTTGCGGTGCGTGCGCAATCAACTTCCATGCCACGTTCAAACTTTCCTGAACAAATTCGGGCAAATGCGATGCGGTCACGGTGGTTCGGGTCCATGTTAGCCTGGATCTTGAAAATGAAAGCGGCGAAGTCAGCTTCCAGTGGGCGAGGGTCGCCATCAACGTCTTTACGCGGTGCAGGAGCCGGTACAAGATCGACAACTGCGTCGAGAAGCATTTGCACACCAAAGTTGGTGATTGCAGAACCCACAAACACGGGTGTGCTTTCACCGGCAAGGAAACTTTCAACGTCGACATCGGCACCAATTGCATCAAGAAGGCCGCATCCGTCGAGCGCTTGCTTCCACGCTGGGCCTTCATCAATTGCAGCTTGCTCTGCGCTGACGATTTCTTCAGGTGCGATAGATGACCCACGTGCAACGCGAGTGAACCGAACGAAGTCACCAGTACGCCTATCAATCACGCCGCGGAAATCACCAGACTGACCAACAGGCCACGTAACAGGGGTGGGCCGTAAACCAATTTGTTGTTCTACTTCATCAAGCAATTCCAACGGGTCACGACCAGGTCTGTCGTACTTATTGAAAAATGTGATAACCGGAAGATTTTGTGCACGACACACTTCAAACAATTTCAATGTTTGCGGCTCTATACCCTTTGCAACGTCAAGCACCATGATGACTGCATCTACTGCAGACAACACGCGGTACGTGTCTTCAGAGAAGTCACGGTGACCAGGAGTGTCGAGCAAATTGAATACACAATCGCGATACGGAAACTGCAACACAGTTGATGAAATAGAAATTCCGCGCTGACGTTCCATCGCCATCCAGTCAGAAGTGGCAGCTCGCCTGTCGCCGCGTGCCTTCACAGCACCACCGGTCTGAATAGCTCCCGCATACAACAGGAACTTCTCAGTAAGTGTGGTCTTTCCTGCGTCAGGGTGCGAAATGATGGCAAATGTGCGCCTGGTGGCCGCTTCGCTCAGGATTTCGGGTGATTCAGACACTCAAAGAGCCTACGGGGCTACTGGGGAAGTCCCTATCTGCGGGTCACTACAGTTGAGTTATGGCTAAGAATACTTCGGTACAGATGCAGGCAAGCGTGGCGCCTCAGCCGTTGCCGCCAATTGATTCAGTTCGGGTAAAAACCCACAAGCCATTGCCCGAAGCAGAGCGCACGTCGAATATTCATAACCTCACTTTCGAAGGCGGGGGAGCAAAGGGATACTGCTACATCGGCGCACTGCAAGTGTTGGAAGAAGAAGGTATTTACCCGCACAACATTCAGCGTGTTGCGGGTACCAGTGTGGGAAGTATGTTCGCATTGCTCGCTGCGACTGGTTGTTCAACTGAGTACATGTTGGAAAAGGTTCCTTCAGATTTTGAAGCTGTTGCTAAAGATGGTTCAGGTGGACAATTTCGTTCGTTTGCGCGCGCGGCTCGTCGGCGCGGCATGCACCCGGGTCAAAAGCTATACGACTTTCTCGGTTCAATCTTGGAAGACACAACGGGAAGTGCTGACATCACGTTTGCTCAGTTGCTCGAACGTTGTGGCCGCGAACTCTGTGTTCCCGTGACAAATGTGTCGCGCATGATGACTGAGTACTGTCATGTCAAGACAACACCAAACATGCCGGTTCGGGTTGCGACACGTATGTCTATGTCTCTGCCTGTGATGTTGCAACCTATCAACCTTGTTCCAGGTCTTGATCGTGTTCTTGGTAATGAACCAGAGGTGTATGTCGATGGTGGATTGCTGTGCAACAACCCGATTCACGTGTTCGACGGTTGGTGGTTGTCGATGGATCCGAAAGATTCATTCTTACGCCGTATGCGTCCGCTTGAACATGCAAGTGAGCATTACCCACGTTCGTCTCGGTTCAGCCCGAACAACCCGCACACGCTGGGTTTCACGTTGGTGTCAGCCGAAGAAGCAGATATCAC
>CAMDBY010000050.1 GCA_945889575.1 Bifidobacterium breve | reverse complement strand
TGCAACCGTTCGCGGCACAGTGAATGCGAACGGATTTGCCACACGAATGACAGTGGAATACTCAACTTCACCAACCTTTACTTCGTCACACAGTGTCTCGGTGTTTACGGTGTTGCGTGATGGCAATTACTCGCAAGTCGCTATTCCCTCAGACCTCAGTGCACTCGCGCCGCGTACTACCTTTTACGCACGGATGACTGCGACCAATACATTTGGCTCAACGGTCAGCAATATCGTTTCCTTCACCACTCTTGGCACCGAACCAACTGTCTCTGACCTGAGTATTTCTGACATCACTGGCAACGAAGCAAACATCTCGGTTTCCGTGAACCCTGGCCGGTTATCCACATCGTCAGTTCTTGGATACTCGACCGACAACATGTTCATCACGCGTGTCACTACAGTTTCACTCGGTTCGACCAGAGGGTCTGATACTCAGACTCTCAACTCATCACTCTCCCACCTTCGTGCCCGTACTACGTATTACACACGAGTAACTTCTACCAACCAACTGGGAAGTACTACGTCACGTACTGAATCATTCACCACAATCGGAGACCTTCCCCGCGCGGTGCTTTCTTCAGTCGAGAGTTCACTCACGTCAGTTTCTGCAAGCGTCACAGTCGATACCGGACTTTTGTCAGGAACGGTGTACCTAGAAGCGTCAACCAATCGCAGCTTTGAAGATTCAGCTTCCTCCACTGTCAGCACTTTTGTTAGCGGCGGCCCCACCCGGCATTCACTAACGGTCTCTGGGCTGACTAATCGCACTGATTACTTCATTCGCGCAATAGCGACTAATGAGCTCGGGTCATTCACTACTGCAATACAAAGTGTGCGAACAACTGGTGGAATTCCAGTAATAAGTCATGTCACAATCACGCCGTCAACCAGCACTGCTTCATTATCCGCCTCAATCGACACAACAGGCCTCGACACTTTTGTTACTGCTGAAGTTTCCACACATCTGGACTTATCAGATGCAACAGAGTATTTCTTGTATTCAGGAACTAGCAGCGGTGAGTACAAAGCCACTCTCAAGAATCTTGTTCCACGAGTCACCTATTTCCTTCGAGTAACTGCCACTAATGATTCCGGCACCGTACTGAGTGCGGTCAAAACATTCTCAGCAGTCACCCCCTTTGGCGTCGTCATCAATGATGACGACGAATCTGCTCAGTCACCAGGCGTGGTGCTGTCATTCACGACACCAGTCCGAACATCTGCAATTCGTATCTCCAATTACGCCAACTTCTCGCATGCGCGGGTCATTCCCACCGCAACACAAGTTGCTTGGCAATTGCTCGAACCCACAGGATCACGTTCCACGCGCACCGTATGGGTGCAGTTCATCTCGGCCGAAGGAACTGTGGCTCAATACTCCGACTCGATTGAGGTCCTCGCGGCTGAGCCAGATCCCACACCACCACCAACAACGACTACAACAACTGTTCCAACAGTCGCAACAAGTACAACCACAACTACCACCACAACAACAACCACAGTTCCTGACGTAATCGTCGCTCGCAGTTTTTCTGCGAGTCAGCCGGTTGTCGTTGCTACTTCGTCTGCACCAGTTCGTAGCGCAACCGTGATGCCGCAACAGAAACAGTCGAACATTGTACGAATTCAAACCAAGATTGGTAAGAAGATTTCGACACGCACTGTCGTTGCTACGAAGGTTGGCAAGTACGTCATCGTCTTTCCTAAGGGAATCACGTCAATGAACGTTCGTTTCGTTAGCAAGTCCGGTTCGGTATCTGCCTGGTCACACATCACGGCACCATAGCTGCCTCTTGAGGTCAGTTGTTTGCAGTGCGATTCATGAACTGTGCTGCAACATCGGCACTACCAATCACTTCAAGCGAAGACATCGGAATTCTTCGCCATAAGCCCAACAATAGCGATGACGCTGAACCGCGGATAGCGCAGTCCCCCTTGGCGTGTTCACGTGTCACAACCACATCTGATGTGCCGGTCGGAACAATCAACCATTCACCGTCTACATCTGTGCAATGAATATGCACAGAGCCTCTAAGAGGTCCTTCCTCTTCGCGCGTATTGCTCTTCACCATCACATGCACGAACTCATCAATTCCGTCACTCGCTAGCGAGGCATTAATTTCAGCGGTATTGCCAGCTGCGCAGTGCGCATCCCATGCATGCACAGCAGTCTCGTGTGCCATACGACGAATTACCCACGCGACATCCTGAATGCCGGCCCATGTCCAGCATGAACGCACAGGTTCATTAGAAGACAGCACCCTGATCAGTTCATCAAGTCCGGCGCGGTATTCAGTCAGCAAATCTTTGTCAGCAGGCTTTGAACGTGGCACGTAGTCATCAGGATTCATGAGGTGACTCTTCACGATGAATGTCCATGAGTAATGCACTTCAATCATGTGCCACAACAAGTCTGCACCCACCCACGGTTCACACGATGCGATTGATGCACTCATTGCCGTCGTTATGGAATCAGCAAACGCGTCACCCTCGCGTCGCAAGATCGCGAGGTATTCAACAGTGGTCAGCATGATTCAGCGAGCTGAATTAGATCGCACGAGTGGCGTCAGCCAGTTCTTGCCACTGCTTCATCGGCAACGCACCAGGGGCATCAGTAAGTACTTGCACACATACATGGTCTGCACCGGAATCAAGATGGGCCTTAATGCGAGAAGTGATCTGTTCAGTTGTTCCCCATGCAACGATTGCATCAACAACGCGGTCTTCTTGATTTGTCACTTCGTCTGCAGTGAAACCCAAACGGACAAGGTTGTTTACATAGTTCGGCAAACGTGTATAAGTTTTCATGTGTTGGCGAGCAATAGCGCGGGCTTTCGTGGGGTCTTTTTCAAAGACCACAGCTTGTTCTGGTGCCAACAATGCATCAGCACCCATGACGCCGCGCGCCATTGCTGTGTGTTCAACAGGAATGAAATATGGGTGCGCCCCGGCGCAACGTTCTGCGGCAAGTTTCAACATCTTTGGCCCAAGCGCAGCAAGAACGCGTTGTGGCGGAGTGCTGGGTGCTGGCGAGAAGAAAATGCCAGCGTCCATGACATCGAGATATTCAACCATTGTGGAATATGGCTTGTCGTAGTTACCTTTGTGCGCGCCATTGACCATCGGGGCATGACTGACACCCATTCCCAACAAGAAACGGTCCGGGAATGCTTCGGTAACAGTCTTCCAACCGGCTTGCATTGTTTGCGCTGTACGAGCGTGGATGCTTGCAATTCCAGTAGCCAAAATCATTTTCTTAGTTGCGGACAACAACAGCGATGTTGATGCAAATGGTTCGCGCAATACAGCTTCGGGAACCCACACAGTTCCGAAACCCATAGTTTCTAGTTGTGCAATTGCTTCCTGCGCTTTCGCCATTGGTTGCAGGTCAAGTTCTGCAGTCCATAGTCCGACGCGTCCAAGATTGATTGTGCTCATGACTAGAACGCTAGAGGATTCCTCCGTCGGAATCGTTAGCGCTGCAACAGCCAATCATCAATTAGTCGGCGTGCAATAGAGATAGAACCAGGAATCATGGGCAATTCGTCCCTGCTATACCAGTTGGCATCAGCTATTTCTGTTGTGTCACAGACGATGTCGCCTGAGACATAGCTCGCCCGAAATCCCAACATCAGCGAATTCGGGAACGGCCATGGCTGGCTGGCCACATACTCAACGTTGTTGACAACGATGCCCACTTCTTCTTCCACTTCACGAGCAACCGCTTGTTCAAGGTTTTCCCCTGGCTCGACAAACCCTGCAAGACAGGAATACAACGGCATGGGGAAATTGGTACCGCGTGCAAGCAACGCCTGTTGGTCATCACCATCACCACGCGTCACGAGCGTGATGATTGCTGGAGACAGTCGAGGAAACTGCATCAGCGAACATGCAGGACAGCGAAAAGCTCGCTCGTTATGTGCAAGCTCTGTCGGCTCGCCGCATCGACCGCAAAAACGATGTGTGCGCGCCCATTCAATGAGTTGCACTGCGCGGCCTGCCACTGCCCATTCGGTGTTGCTGACTCGTGCGAACAAGGAATACAGATCTGTCTCGGCGCCGTACCCAGGGTCTTCGCCGCGGGGCACGTCGATCCCCCAACAAGCAACGTCGCCGTGCATACCCAGAAAGTGACTTGTCCATGTCTTCTCGGCTGGTCGATCATCAATGAACACCTTCGTGCCGACCACATGGATATAGCGATGTTCGACAACCGAATCGGCAGGAATTAGAGAAGGGCGGAAGGAGGAATCATGCTGGCTCATTGCCCACTGACGGTAGTGCGTTTGGTGCTGTCTAGGATGACTAAATGGCACGTACCCAAAACTCAGTAGTAATCATCGACACCCTGCGCACCCCCATCGGCAAGCGCAACGGCGGTTTGTCCACTTTGCACCCCGGCGAATTGCTCGGCATTGTGCAAAAAGGAATTCTCGACCGCACAGGCATAGACCCAGCACTTGTCGAGCAAGTAGTTGGTGGTTGTGTTAGCCAAGTCGGCGAACAAGCTTTCAACATCACTCGCACCGCATGGTTGGCTGCCGGCCTGCCGCTCACCACTGCTGCAACAACAATCGATACACAATGCGGTTCATCACAGCAGGCAACTGGTCTTGCAAGTTCACTCATCGGTTCAGGCGTCGTCGACATCGCAATTGCGTGTGGCGTTGAAGTCATGAGCCGAGTACCCATCGGAGCATCGGGTCGCAAAGATTTCGGTCTCGGAATCCCCATTCCAAAGACATACTTCGAAGAGTATGAAATGACTTCACAGTTCGAAGGCGCAGAGCGCATCGCTGACAAGTGGGGCATCTCACGCGAAGACACCGACAAGTGGGGCCTCATCTCACAACAGCGCGCAATCCGTGCGTGGGAAGAAGACCGCTTCTCTGGTCAGTACATCGAAGTTGATGCACCTGAAGTCAACGAAGCTGGCGAAGTTATTGGCACACGTCGCGTCTCACGCGATGAAGGCCTTCGCGAGACCACTCTTGAAAAACTAAGCACATTGAAGCCAGTGGGTCGCCCAGACGGCGTCCATACAGCCGGAAACTCATCACAGATTTCAGACGGCGCATCAGCTGTTCTGATGATGACAGAAGACAAAGCCAACCAATTGGGACTCAAGGCACGAGCTCGCATCGTTGATTCTTGCCTAGTTGGGGTTGATCCGGTACTCATGTTGACAGGACCAATTGATGCAACCCAGCGTCTCCTTCAGCGCAACAACTTAAAGATTTCAGACATTGACGTGTTTGAAATCAATGAGGCGTTTGCATCTGTCGTTCTCGCTTGGGCCAAAGAAGTTGGAGCAGACCCAGAGCGCACCAACCCTAACGGTGGTGCAATTGCTCTTGGTCATCCACTCGGCGCAACAGGCGCTTTTCTTGTCACCAAGGCACTGAACGAACTCGAGCGCACCGGTGGTCGCTACGCAATCGTTTCAATGTGCTGTGGCGGTGGCCTCGGAACCGGCACGCTCATCGAGCGTCTCTAAATAAAGGAGCGCGCATGGCGCGCAATCATGTGGCCGTCACGGCCGTTCTATTCTCGTCGCTTCTATTCGGCTGCGCCCAAAAACACACCACCGTCGCACCAGACGGTCGTGTTCATGGCGTCATCACGCATGTCACCGACGGCGACACTATTGCTGTTCGTTTTGGTAGCACCACAGAAAAGATTCGACTCATCGGGGTTGACACTCCCGAGACCAAGCACCCCACCAAACCCGTTGGATGTTGGGGACCTGAAGCATCTGCACATACAACAGCGCTATTACCGCCAGGCACTGACGTGTACATCGTGCGCGATACCGAAGCGCGTGACAAATACAAACGACTTTTGGCATACGTGTACCGAACAGCGGACAACCTGTTTGTGAACCAAGAATTGCTTGCGGGTGGATGGGGCGTACCGCTTTCCATTTCACCAAACACCGCATTCGAAACTGACTTTGCCGCTGCTGCATATTCAGCGCAGCAAGCCAATCTCGGGTTATGGGCACATTGTCGGGGGTAGGGTTTCTCTATGCCAAACAGCCGCTCTCTTGCCTCACGATTGGGCTACAGCGATGACGCTCGGCTAGTCATAATTTCTTGTGACGACCTCGGGTCATGTCATGGCGCAACCGAAGGCGTGTACCAAGCCATTCGAAACGGCGTTGCTACGTGTGCATCCATCATGGTGCCTGCGCCGTGGGCACGTTATGCAGCAGATCAATACAACGGCGAAGACATAGGCGTTCACCTCACACTCAATGCCGAACATCCGTTGTACCGGTGGGGCCCGCTTACTCATGCACCATCGTTGTTGTCAGGTGAAGGTGGCTTTCCCCGTTCAGTAGATGACTTGTGGGAACATGCTGATTCAACAGAAGTACTACGCGAATGTCGTGCCCAAATTGAACGTGCGTTGGCGTGGGGAATTGATGTCTCTCACCTAGCACCACATTTGACATCTATCACTTTGCGCCCCGAATTTTTTGACGTGTACCTCGAACTAGCAGTGGAATTCAAACTCCCCATTCGTTTACCTTCCACAATTTCAGCATCAGCAGCTGGTTTTCCATTCCGCCAGTTAGCTGCAGATGAAGACATCGTGTTTCCTGATCATTTTGACCATGACTGGCGCACAGGAAGTCGTGAACGAGTTCTGGCTGCTCTTGGCGCACTTGAACCTGGCGTCACTGAAATTCACGTACAGCCGTCAATTGATACTGCGGAAGTGCGCGCATTAGGCGACGTTGCAATCGGATGGATCGACGACCTTGCACTCGCCACAAGTGATGAATTGCGCAACGCTGTCACTGCAAGCGGCGCTGTGCTCATTGGCTATCGCGCTTTACGCGATGCCATGCGTGTTGGCTAACGAATCCCGACAAACATGTCGGTTTCCATCATTCCTTCGGGAACCTCACGATGATGACTCTGCGCCAGAATCCAATCTTCCCATGGGTAGACATCAGACAATTCTGCATCGGTGAGTCCGAACCAAAACTTGGCAGTCGGATCTACCTGAGTAGCATGTGCACGCAACGATTGAGTGCGTGCATAGAGATAATCGCCGATATGTAACCGAGTTGTGACGCGATGATCTTGTGATGGGCGATTACGCCAGTTCTCATCGAACGGTGATTCGCCGTACTTCAATACCAATGCTTCATGAACTGCCAAGATGCGCTCTTTTGCCCACAAGGTGTAATACATCTTTTGTGGTTGCCATGGTTCGCCAGCGTCTGGATACCACGCGGGGTCGCCTGCACGATCAAATGCCAACACACTGGCATCATGCACGCGTAAGTGGTCAGGGTGCGGATAACTGGCCTGATCATCGTTGTACGTGAGAATGACATGAGGCCGTTCACGGCGAATAAGGCGAACAAGACGTCCTGCTGCTTCATCAAGATCTGCCATGTGAAAGCAATCAGGATTGTTGTTTGATTCAGACCCTGCCATGCCCGAATCTCGGTAGCCCAACATATGCAATGACGAAAAGCCAATCGCCTCGACGGATTTGCGCAGTTCTTCTGGACGCACGATTGCCAGATGAGCGCGTTCTTGTTCTGGCGTCATGTTGTGAAAGGGCTGACCCGGCTCGCGCAAAGCAGGGTTTTGCAGGTCACCTTCTTCTCCACCCGTGCAACACACAAGCACGGTACGAACGCCTTCAGCAAAGTACTTGGCCACCGTCGGGGCACCTTTTGATGCCTCATCATCAGGATGAGCATGAATAGTCATGAGACAGAGAGGATCTCCCAAGGAAGACAATTGCGGTGTAAGCATCCTTGACAGGATAGTGACCCCGCCACCCTGAACCGAACACGCTGGGGGGTTGTTCCACCGCTAAGGGTGTTCAATCTGTGAGAATACATCTATCGACTTCTCCACCACCGCCCTGCCAATCGGCATCTTTGAGACTGACATCAACTGTCGACTCACTGCAGGCAACGATGCATTCCGCGCATTAGTTCTCGGAGGTGCACCTGTCAGTGTTGGTACTGCCCCGTGGGTCAATGCATTGCCACAGGAACGAACAGAATGTGAACGACGTTGGGTACAACATCGCGACAGTGGAGAAACTTTTACTGTTGAGTTCCGCATTGGATTAGCAACTGGTGAAGTCATGTGGATCCAAGTGTCTACCCAACCAGTTCTCATTGATGGCGCACTTGCCGGCTACATCGGCACAGCAATTGATTGCACCACTCTTGTAACACAGCGTCAATTGTCTGACCAGCTTGTCGGACTACTTGATGTCTCTGGCGATGCTGTGCTCGTTTTTGACCGTGTTGGTGAATTGATGTTTGCAAATGACACTGCACGCACACTGATCGGCGTCACAGACCCAGGTGCTGGTGCCGGCGACGTTGCCGCACGCACGTTTATGCAAGCAGTTCGTGACCAATTGCCTCGCGTATTGCTTGACGCTGCCCCACCAGCGGATTCTTCTCACCGTTGGGAAGGCGAAATTGGCTTTCGATCGCCAGATGGCATTGCCCGCACACTGTCAGTTGTTGTACAAGTAGTGCGAGATGCCAACGGAAGCGTTCACCATTGGGCCACTATTACTCGTGACATCACAGAAGAACGCCAGTCTCAAGCTGAACTTGCGCGACAAGCTACACATGACGCACTGACCGGCCTTCCGAACCGTGTGTTGTTCGAACGAAAGACAACAGAAGCTCTTGAGCGCAGTCGAACTACGCATTCAAGCGTTGCCGTGTTGTTCATTGACCTCGACAAACTCAAACATGTCAATGACACCATTGGTCATGCTGTAGGCGACCAACTGATTGTCACTGTTGCACGCCGCCTTGCTGCAGCAACTCGCCCTAGTGACTTGGTTGCACGCATCAGCGGTGACGAATTTGTCGTGTTGTGCGAAGGACTTTTAGATGAACAAGTCGCACTTGATGTTGCTGAACGAATTCGCATGTCGATTACTGGCCCATTGGTATTGCAAGGTGTCGAAATTGAAGCTGGAGCAAGTATCGGCGTGGCAATGTCAACGCCTGAACTTCTGAATACAGAATCTGCTGCAGATGCTGCAGTCACATTGTTACGGTCAGCAGACACCGCCATGTATCGCGCAAAGCAACGCGGTCGTGGCAGATCAGAGTTGTACAGCGAAGATATGCGCACAGCAGCTAAAGCCCGCCAGACACTTGCATCAGAACTTGAACAAGCTCTTGCAGGTAATCAATTCGCGGTGGTCTTTCAACCCATTGAGTCTGCACATACAGGTCGCGTTGTTGCTGCAGAGGCTTTATTGCGTTGGAATCACCCAACGCGCGGCTTACTTGCACCAGGCGCCTTCCTTGACCTTGCAGACGAATCAGGCCTTATCGCTCCCATCGGTGACTGGGTACTGAATGAAAGTGCTCGCACCACTGCCGAATGGATTTCCACCGGACTTGTTGATCGCAACATGGCAATTCATGTCAATGCATCACGCCGGCAACTGTCTGATATCACTTTTGTTGATCGTGCACTCACCATTTTGCGTGACAACAATCTTGAAGGCTCTCAATTGGTGTTTGAAACCTCTGAGGCAACGTTGGTTGATAACAATCCATCAGTTCTGCGTACAGTCACTGCCCTCAAACGCCAAGGTGTTCGCATCGCCGTTGATGACTTTGGTGCCGGCTACTCGTCTCTTGCTTCATTACGCACCTTCCCCGCCGACTTACTGAAACTTGACGGCACATTGGTGCGCGACGTCGGACGCACAGATGGCGGCGACGACCCAATGGTTCGTTCTCTCATTCAGTTAGCACACTCATTGAATTTGATTGTGTGTGCCGAATGGGTCACCACAGAAGATCATGTGCAACGCCTCAAAGTGCTTGGTTGCGATTTACTGCAGGGCAACCGAATTGGTGAACCAATTTCCGCCGAAGCGTTTGCAACCAAACTGCGCAGAACTACAGCGCAGACAATTTAAGCAACTGATTAGCCAACTGCGGGAGCAGGACCAAGTCCAGCAAAATATGCCAACAAGGGCGGCGCCTCATTGGCAAGGCGAAAGACAAACTGGCTCCCGGCCCAACCATCAGACACAGGCAATGCATATGAGATCGCAGTTCCGTCACCAATTGGTCGTAATTTGCGCGCAAGATCAATGAGGTCGAGCCGTTCGTCAACAGAGACTGCTGCGGCAAAAGCGTCAAGAACATTGTGAGCATCAAGTGGGTGACGCGCTAAATAAATTGCGGCATCTTTAGCAAGCATTGACATGAAAGCACGTTGGCGAGTACCGCGACCTACGTCTCCGGTGCCTTCTAATCGCCATACGCCATCAATCTTTTCTTCG
>CAMDBY010000049.1 GCA_945889575.1 Bifidobacterium breve | reverse complement strand
TCCCGCCACGGTTGTTGCTACCCCATCAACACTCATCGAAACTTTCCATTCCAACACTGTGCCAACGGTGTCTATCGGAGCAGGCCGCTTGGGGCTCATCCAATGAACACGATGGTCATGCCACATGGCTGTTCCATTCGTTCTGATCTTGCGCCAGACAGGGGTTGGGCTTTCCACAAAAGAACTGGTGTCAACATTGCCGTATCTATTGCCGTTGATAAGAGTCGTTTGCGAACCATCGTTTACGAACACTTCACCTTTTGTTGTGATGTGCATGTATGGCTCGTTTTTGTAGCCAGTAACCATCACGTCATGACCATCCGATCGCACACGTACAAAAGTGTCAGAGCCCACAATGTCCACATCAACACCAGCAGGAAGTGCGGGCGTTACTGAGTCGATCACGGAAACCGTGTCGCGCGGTTGCACGCTGTCACCCGACCCCATGTGTTGCACAGGGAACGGCAATACGGACAGAAGACCCAGAATCAGACGCATGCTCTAACGGTAATGCCCGCGGCTCGCCCATTACCTAACCTATGGAAATGGCAAAGATTGAAGAACCCATCACGTTGCTGGTCAGTGACAATGTGTGGGGCCGCCATGGCGATGCAATTCGTTCAATCTCCCCTGGTATCACCCCCATCATCTACGAAGGCAACGAAGTTCTCTCTGACGAGATAATTTCGACCGTCAATACTGTCTTTTATTCCAGTGACTTATGGCCAGATCGCTCGCGCGGTTTTGCGCTCTCCGTCCTTAAGGCCACTTCAATAAAATGGATGCATACATTTTCTGCTGGTGTTGATAGTCCGTTTTTTGTTCAGCTCATGGAACGTGGAGTTCGACTCACGAATTCTTCCGGTGTAACTGCATCTCCCATTGCTCAAACAACTGTGCTGTACATGTTGGCTCTCAGCCGTAATGTCCGCGCTTGGTTTCAGCACCAAGAAAAACACGAGTGGACTCGCCATGAGTTTGCAGAACTTGATGGTGCTCGGCTCGCAGTCATTGGCATGGGGCCCATCGGCATTGAAACTGCTCGACTTGGAGTCGCGCTCAATATGAATGTGGAAGCCATTCGTCGCACTCCGAACGGAACAGAGCCATGCCCTACATTTACCTTTGACCAATTCTCACGTGTTCTCGCCGACGCCGACTGGGTGGCCGTTGCATTGCCGTTGACCGACGACACTCGCCAGATCTTCAATGCCAAGACATTTGCCCTGATGAAGCCTGGCGCGCATTTCATCAATGTTGGCCGTGGCGAACTCGTTGACGAAGACGCATTGATAGCGGCATTGCAATCTGGGCATCTTGCCGGAGCAGCACTTGACGTCTTTGCCACCGAACCTCTTCCTCCAGATTCCCCACTGTGGAATATGGACAATGTCATCATCACCCCACATAGTTCTTCAGCATCTGCTCAGTCAGGGCTGCGCAGCGAGGACATTTTTGTGAAGAACTTTGCGCGCTATGTCGCCGGTGAATCACTCATCAATGAGGTGAATTTGTAGTTCCAATTGTTGATGCTGTTGCACACATTGCTTCTGACGAACAGGAGTCACATATGTCAACCATCTTCATGTCACCAAAAGGTGGCAACTGCACCACTGTTACCGCCACTGCTTATGCCTTGCTTTTGGCGGCAAGTGGCATTCCAACAGTTCTCATTGATCTCTGCGGTGATGTTCCAGCCGCAGCCAGCATGGCAGAGCCAACATCTCCGGGCATTAATGATTGGCTGGGTGAAGGTTCTACCTCCGATGCACAATCGCTTGTCGCGCTAGGAACCCCATTCAATAATGACCTTATTGTGGTGCATCGCGGCTCATCATTTGTAGAAGGACAACCTCGTTGGGCAGATCTGGCACAGGCCATAGCAACTCTGCCTATGAACATCATCATTGATGCCGGCATCACGTTCATCCCAGACCAACTGCGCAGTGCCGTTTCCCATGTCACCATGGTTGTCAAGCCGTGCTACTTGTCATTACGTCGTGCCTCACGTCTGCAACGGCCTACACAGTTATTTGTTGTGTGTGAAGAAAGTCGCGCACTCACCGTGAAAGATGTCGGTCATGTTCTCGGCATGCCAGTGACCTGTGAAATTCCATACACACCTGCAATCAGTCGTGCTGTTGATGCCGGAATGTTGCCGTCGCGTGCCGAACAATTATTCGGCCCATTCCTTACTTTGTCATAACTGTCATGCACCACGGCCTCGGACCACTTCAGACACACATCGATGATCCAGACATCAGCGAAATCATGGTCGTGGGCGGAAAGCACGTGTGGGTCGAAGATGCAATTGGCCTTCGTCAAGTCGGCACACTCACCGATAGTGAGATGAATATCAGTATCGAACGCATTGCGCGTGCATCTGGCCGCAGGCTTGACCTTCTGTCTCCCATTCTTGATGCACGGTTGCCAGACGGATCACGAGCATGCGTGGTTATCTCGCCAATCGCAGTAGGCGGCACCACCATTTCTATCCGGAAGTTTTCTCGCCGCATCTTGCCCCTTGCATCATTTGGCCCCACCGCATGTTCCGACATTGTGCGTGACCTTGTGCACCAAAACATCAATGTTGTCGTTGCGGGTGCAACATCATCTGGGAAAACATCCCTGATATCTGTCATCAGTCAATCGTTTGGACCAAACGAACGCATCGTGTGTGTGGAAGACACAGCAGAACTGAAATTCGCACACTCTCATGTAGTGCAACTACAAACACGACCTGCTAACTCCGAAGGCAACGGTGAAATATCTCTTCAATCTCTTGTTCGCGCATCGCTTCGGCTCCGACCTGACCGACTTATTGTTGGCGAAGTTCGTGGCGGAGAAGTAGTCGACATGTTGCTGGCACTGTCATCAGGTCATCAGGGGTGCTGGTCAACCGTTCATGCCAATTCTGCAACTGAAACCATTGACCGTCTTGCTGCCATGGTATTGCGTGATTCTCCGCAGTGGTCACACGATCAAGCTGTGTCAACTATTCATAGTGCCGTTGGCGCAATTATTTTTGTGCAACGAATTTCGGCACGCCGACGATCAATTGTTGAAATAGTTCGCTGCAGCGAATCAACACTTCACACTCTGTATCGGTCAGCTGATCATGATTGATCTTCTAGCGGGAAGTTCGGTGGCTATTGCGCTCGTATATTTCGTGACGCCTCGATTTTTCCTTCTTGTTGATGTGCTTGAGACGCAACGGCGGCTACACAGCGCTGACCTCATTACTGAAGAATTGAAACCATCACACACTTTACCCAAGCAACTGCGAACAAACATTTCGCCTGCGCTTGATTTTGCAGCGCTCTGTGAATCACTTGCTCGAGCTACTCGTAGCGGTGCATCACCCCATGATGCACTTTTTGCAAATCTTCAACGGCATCAGTTTCATCACCTGTGCTGGTCAGTACTCTTCGACGACGTGGCGACGCTGCAGTCGTGTGATAGTTCACTTGCCACCGCTCGTCAATCTGTCGAACCACGTAGCAACGACGCACAGTGTCTTTCTCTTCTTGAATCTGCCATGGTGCACGGGAACTTTGTTCCTGGCGCTCTCGACCACGCATCGTCTGTGTTGCGAGATAGGGCTGCCTGTGGTGCAGAACTAGCAGTTGCAGCATCACAAGTTCAACTATCGGCTCGTCTACTTTCCGTATTGCCATTTCTACTGCTAGGTGGTGCAATTTTGGTTAGCTCACAATTCCGATCATCACTGTGGTCCCCCATGGTTCTGTTCCCCGTATTTCTTGGGTTCGTACTGAATCGAATCGGGTGGCGATGGATCTCATCGCTCATCTCTCGTGCCATTCACGAGGGGCCTGACGACATTGGACTTCTCACTGAACATCTGTGCGTGTCACTGCGTACGGGGTTGTCTATGACCCACGCATGCGAACGATGGCGCACAGTGTCGCCAACGGGAAACGCAGTAGCTGTTCTCATTAGTACAGGCGTACCACTAGAAGAGGCGTTACTCCCACTGGCAACCTTGCACCCAATATCCGGCATGAATCTCGGTCACACAATTGTGGAAGCCGAACGTGATGGACTACCCATTCTTGACACCGTGATGCGACTTGCGACAGACCACCGCATTGAACGACGTCGACAAATTGATACTCGCATTCGCCAACTGCCGACACGCCTCTCTATTCCCTTAGTCCTTTGTGTCCTGCCGTCATTTCTCCTTCTCTCTGTTGCCCCACTTGTTCTTGCCAGCCTCAGTCAACTCTCAGTTTCACTTCCCTCAGTCACTCAATAACGAAGGAAGAACCATGATTCATCAATCACAAAAACGCTCACGAGGCCAAGCAACCACGGAATACGCACTGATCTTGCTCGTTGCAGCAATCATCGCCCTATTGGTCATCGCATGGGCTACAGCCGGCGGCGGGGCCGGAAAAATCGGTTCACTGTTTGACACCGTGTTCAATGACATATTTAGTCGTGCATCAAACTCCACGCCATAAGGGTCGTGGACAAGCAACTGTTGAATTTGCGTTGATGGCACCGCTGGTCGTGTTGTGTGCCCTCTTACTGCTCGCAACCTTGTCTGTATGTCTCGACACTTTGCGTCTGAATGACATCGCGCGTAGTGCCGTACGATCAGCTATTACATCAGACAACCCGTCAGATGCAGCTACAGCCATCGCTGATCTCTCACATGTCTCTGCAAAAACAACAGCAGATGATGCAACGGGCCTAGTCACAGTAAACGCCACCATGAAGAAACGATTCCCACTTCTCGGGCGCTGGTTGCCATCGCTGTCGTTACACGGAACAGCAACCATGATGCGTGAACCACCATTAGTCCTGGGGTAAACAAAACCGGAGCCCGCATTACTGCAGGCTCCGGCTGTTCTTTAGGGGGAGATAGTCACACCAATTGGTGTGTGAATTCGTTATGCCGAAGCAGAAGTGTTCTGAGCTGAAGGTGCGCCTTGTCCCATTGGGCCATGTCCGCGACGTCCACCAGGTCCACGACCTTCACCCTTCATGCCTCCTGCAGGACCAACACGATTCACCATGGTGTCAAGGTTGGTCTTGAACTCAGCAAGCTTTGCATCAGCTTCAGCTTGTGTGTGCTTGCCAGACGTCACTTCTTCTGCAAGGTGTGCAGAGAAATCTGAAGTCAAGACAGTCTTTACAACTGCAATGTCAACACTCTGTGCTTTTGCAACATCAGAAAGTGATTTTCCTGAATGAAGTTGTGTCCGCAGTTCCTCTAGTGTCAGCTTCAAAGTTGTTGCAAGTGTCGCTGACATGAACTTCCCGCCGCCCTTGCCTTTGTGACCGCCAACGCCTTGCGGGCCACGTGCTGGCAAACCAGCAGTGGTCAACATGGTGTCGATACGTGATGTCTTTTCAGCAAGCTTTGTTACGCCTTCAGCAGCAGTGTGCTTTCCAGCAGCAACTTCAGCATCAATATGAGCCTTAGCTTCAGCAACAAGAGCTGCCTTCACCGTTGCAATATCAATGTTCTTTGCCTTGGCAACATCAGCAATTGATTTTCCAGCTTGTAGCTCTGTTTTCAATTCTGCTTCGGTGATTCCCAAAGCTTTTGAAACTGTTGCAAGTGGAGATGGACGATCAGCCTTTGCGACTGAAGGAGTTGAAGCTGCAGCAGGTGTTGCACTTGAGCTCGGAGCTACAGGTGATGTACTCGCGGCTGAGTTTGTTGGGAGAGTTGTCTCTGTTACCTGTGCAACTGCAACGACATTGCTTCTCTGTGCAACTTGCGCACTTGCAAAGCCGGTGATGCCGAGCACTGCTGCTCCGGTTGCCACGATGAGCCCTGAGGCCACCGCAATTTTTGTAAAACGAGATTGGATCTTCATTGTTCTATGTTCCTTTTTGTGGGTGTACTCCAGAGTTGTTCTGGCGTGACTCCACTTTCACGGGGCTATGTAAGAAGTAAACATGAACAAGGTAAGAGGAAGGCAAGAATTGGGCCAAGGTACGGCAAACCGTTGCAAATCATGGGTACCGTATCTTCATGGACAGCCGCAAAGTACTGATTGCCGAGGATGATTCCTCGGTTCGCAAGGCTGTTCAGCGGGTCCTTGAGCTTGAGAATTACGCGGTCACTGCAGTGAATGACGGGAGAGCAGCCCTCGAGGCCCTTGCCAAATCACGGTTTGATCTTGCGGTGCTTGACGTGATGATGCCTTTTGCCGATGGACTTACCGTGTGCCGTGAAGCCAGGCACCGCGGCATCGATATCCCCATCTTGTTGCTTACCGCTCGTGTTGAAGTGGGTGACCGTGTGGCTGGCCTTGATGCAGGCGCAGACGATTACTTGGTGAAGCCATTTGTTATTGACGAACTTCTTGCACGGTGTCGTGCATTGCTTCGACGTTCACAACCAACCGGCTCAAGTACGCAATTGCGTGTCGGTGACCTCACACTTAATTCACTGACACGAGAAGTGCATCGTGGTGAACGTGCAATTGAGTTGACAAAAACTGAATTTGATCTTTTGGAATTACTCATGCAGCAACCAGGAATCGTTGTTTCTCGCGAGACCATCTATGAAGCAATTTGGGGATACAACTTCGAAACCAACTCAAAATCACTCGATGTATACATCGGCTACCTACGTCGCAAGACTGAAGAGAACAATGAATCACGTGTTGTGTTTACGGTACGTGGTGTCGGGTATACGGTGAAGCAATCATGAACCTGCGCACACGTTTCGTACTTGTCTCAGCCAGTCTTATGTTTGTATTAGCTACCGGCATGAGTATTGGTGCCTATCGAATAGCATCTAATCAACTACAAAGTCAAGTTGAAAGCTCGCTAGATCAACGTGCTTCGCGAATTCTTCAAATTATGGGCCGACGAGGTTTCAATTGGAATGATGCATTTGGCCAAGGCCCCGTAAACCAGGCAATTATGCAGACCGAAGTTGACGCCATCACACAAATAGTTCTTCCTAATGGTCAAGTTCTTGGACGTCGTGAATATCCTCGACTACCGATCGAAAGAGGCGATCGCTCTTTGTCAGTTGATGGCAGGCGAATTAATCGCTCGTCAACAATTATCGATCGTCACGAATTCAAGACGCTGACTGTGCTTGCAAATGATGGTTCACTGATTCAAGTTGCTAAAGATACGCAAATAATTTTGAATGCACAACGTGGCATGCGTACATGGTTTCCCATCTATGCAGCTATCGCAGTTGTTATTTCTGCCCTGTTTGGTTGGCTTTTTGCTCGTCGCATTAGTAAGCCAATTGAAGACTTAGCAATTACCGCTGAATCAATCGCCGCAACTCAAGACCTAGACCGCACAATTCTCGTTTCAGGACGTGATGAAGTGGCGCAACTAGCCACCAGTTTCAACACCATGCTCGAGGCGTTGCGAGGCAGTGTTTCGCGGCAGCGCCAACTGGTACAAGACGCAAGTCATGAACTTCGCACACCATTAACCAGTCTTCGTGCGAATACTGAATTGCTCGAACGTGGCACATTATCCGATGCTGACCGGACATCCATTCTTGCTGACATGCGCGCAGAAGTTGACGAGCTTGCGGATCTCAGTGCCGAATTGAGTGCCTTGGCGATTGACAATCGCACCATAGAAGAGCCAACATCTATTGACCTTTCGGAAGTCGCACAAGAAATCGCTGTTCGTTCATCCCGACGATCAGGGGCACCAGTCACCGTTCACACAACGCCTGGCACCACAGTAAATGCGCGTCCAAACCAACTAGAACGTGCTCTCAGCAACTTGGTTGATAACGCCATCAAATTCACTAACGACAAGTCAGAGATTGAAATTCACGTTGGATCATTTCGAGTGGAAGTGCGCGATAAAGGTCTTGGCATCAGCGACGCTGATAAGCCACTTGTGTTCGATCGCTTTTACAGGGCAACAGCTACTCGCTCTATGCCTGGCTCCGGTCTTGGTTTATCAATCGTGTCGCAGTTTGCCAGTGATCACAATGCCAGTGCATATGTCTTAGACAATGCAGGTGGCGGAGCAATCGTCGGATTGCAATTTCCTATTCCAACGGCCTAACAGTTTTTCGAAACCCACGACGATTTTCTTGACGTTCGCGCTCCGCTTGTTCTTCTTCAACGTTGAGTTCTTCAGCCACAAGACGGCGCATTGATTCAAGACGCACAACTGGCAGTGTTCCCGCCGATATCGCTGCCGTAACTGCACAATCTGGTTCGTCAAGGTGTTTGCAATCACGAAATCTGCATGAGCCAGCCAAATCAAACACATCGGGAAAGGCCCGTTCAATTCCGTTACTGCTTGTCCACAAGGTCACTGCACGTAACCCTGGCGTATCTAGCAGCCACGCATCGCCTGGCAATGCAATTAGTTCGGCTGCAACTGTGGTGTGACGACCACGTTGATCATCTTCACGCACTTCAGCTGTTCGTTGTATCTCGTAGCCAACAAGTGCATTAACCAAAGTTGACTTACCAACTCCACTGGCACCGATGAACACAATCGTGGTGTGTGGACGTGCATATGCACGAATCTTTTCTAAACCTTCGCCAGTTACAGAACTAACCAACGCAATATCAACATCAAAAGTAATCTCAGCAAAAACGGCGCGAGCCGCTTCGGCCGCTTCAGTACTAATGGTGTCTGTTTTTGTCAATACAAGAACTGGCGTTGCTCCACTATCAAACGCCAGCACCAATTCACGTTCAAGTCGTCGTTGGTTCGGTGGCGAGTTAACAGAATGAACCAAAAAGACTGTGTCAATATTCGAAGCAACTATTTGGCGCATGCCGCGTGCACCTTCAAATGAGTTACGCCGGGTCAGGGCACTGCGTCGCGGGTGCACCATATCTATACGTTCAAAATCAGCCGAGACAGAAACCATGTCACCAACGGCAACTTCCACCCCAATATTGCGTACCCGGATGGTCTCGGCTGTGTCCAACAACACCGTGCTCCACCCGCGATCTAAACGCGTGATACGCCCAGACAACACCTGATCTTCAGGCGCATTTGGCGGTGTGACATGTGTTTCCATCTACCGAAACGGTACCGCCATGTAGCCATCGCAGTGTTCTAATTCGTAACCTAGACATAAGCCCCTTTCGAATTGGACTCCCATGCTCTCATCTCTTGCCCGCTTCTGTGTACGCCACAAGCGCACCGTTGTTTTTGCAATCTGGATTCCACTTGCCATAGCCATGGTTTTTGCTAGTTCTACATTCGGCACGGAATTCAACACGGAAATGGCCATGCCATCGAGCGAAGCCCGCCAGGCTGAGACCGTTCTTGCTCGCGCTAATCCGAACCAAGGCGGGGAATCTTCACAATTGGTTTTTCGAACAATGTCATCAATTGACGAACCAGAAGTGCAGAAAACTATTTCAGATGCAATAGCCGCAGTAGATGCAATCAGTGATGTCGATATCACTTCACCATTTGTTTTACAGAATCAAATCAGTAAGAACAGAAAAGTTGCATTTTCTGAGGTCAATGTTCCTCGTATGAATCAAGAAGAGTACAAAACTCTTAGTGAAGAAATAAAGGACGTGACTGCACCAGCACGAGCTGCTGGAGTAGAAATTGGTTACGGCGGTGCAATCTTCGAAGAGATGCAGTTACCCGAATCTGAAGCACTAGGTGTATTAGCAGCCATTCTGATTTTGGTTCTTGCTTTTGGTTCTGTCATCGCAATGGGCCTACCAATCAGCATCGCACTGATCGGGCTCATCATTGCATCAAGCATTGTGGGAATCATTAGCCACTTCGTTTCAATGCCTGATGCAGTGACTTCGATGGTCGGAATGATTGGCTTGGGAGTCGGCATTGACTACGCACTGTTTATTGTGACGCGTTTTCGTGAAGGGCTCCACGACGGATTGACCGTGGAAGAAGCCGTTGTCGAATCTATTGATACCTCTGGCCGAGCTGTAGTGTTTGCCGGCATTACTGTCATCGTCGCTGCCCTCGGTCTTCTCACCATCGGGCTTTCATTCGTCACCGGATTAGCAATCGGTATGGCAACTGCAGTATCAGTCATGATTATTGCGTCTGTCACTTTGCTTCCTGCGCTTCTCGCCATGGTCGGTGAACGCATTGACACAACTTCTCGAGCAGCAGTAATCTCTCTCATCGCTTTTGTTGTCAGTGGCTTTATTGCTGTATTCACAAAGAATTTGATGGTCTTGTCTGTGGGTGTAGGCCTTGCAGTTGCTTGTCAACTCACGCGTTTTGTTATTCCTGCATTGCGCGTTGCAATACCTCACCGTGCTCAGAATGACCATCAAAACACAATCTGGTGGCGTTGGAGTCGTGTCGTGCAACACAGACCATGGATTTCATTTGTTGCTTCGTCGCTCTTTCTCATCATTCTCGCCA
>CAMDBY010000048.1 GCA_945889575.1 Bifidobacterium breve | reverse complement strand
ATTTTTCGAAAGCGCCCGCGTTTGCGTTCAATGGTCATTGCACCAGCCAAGTCTGACTGCAGAGCAAAGACCCGGTGCCCAGAAAGTACCGAATATTGTTTTGCAATTGCTGCGCGTGATGCAGGCGCATTGCGATCACCTGGCATTGTAGGCGATGGGCTGGCGAACATCAACCATCCGGTTGTTGCAACAATTGACACAACTAGCAGCGGTGCGAAAATGCGCTGGCCGTATGTAATGAATATGTGGTGTGCGACAGGAATTGCAATGAACAACAATGCTGTCAGCAACATTGGAATTAACCGAGGACGTAGTGCAGTGAGCGCCAACCAAATGATGGGCGCAATCCAACGCCACGATTGTTCAAAATCTCTGCGCATTTTTCCGGCCGTTGGTGCGACTTGCAATGCCCTCATTGCAACCATAACTACAAGGAATGCAGCAAATGGTTGAAAGCGAAACGGCCAACGAGTCGGACCAAGAATGCTTGGCCCCAACATTCCTACGCTGACAATGCCTGCAACAATTGCGTCAACACGCACGAGTCGGCGCACTGTATGAGAGGTAACAACCCAGTACACAGCAAGTGGCAATATCCAGGTGATGTATGTAATGGGTTCAAACATGAACCCTTGGCCCGCGAAACCATCAACGTATGGTTGTACGAAGGGTGAGAACGACAACATCAATGCATCAAGTTGATGTGTGAGAAAACCATCGTTATACAGTCCGCGAGGCGCACGAGCTGCCCACCCAGAAAATACCTGTGCCGATACCCACACTGGCGAAGACACCAAAGCAGTGGTCACGCACGCCGCGGTGTAAATAAGTGCTTCGCGAGTGCGCCATGTGCGTGTGAATAATTGCTCGAGACCAACTACCAATGCAACAACTCCGCCAGCGATCATGGCGTGCGGCCAACCAGCGCTAACAAGCAAATACCCAGCAATGGGAATAAACGGCGCGAATCGGATCGACCGTCTTGTCCACCACACTGCAGCAACAAACCACGCAAACCATGAAAACCCAATCAGCGCGGGTGTCCAGCTGCCTGCATCCCAATACAAAAGGTGCACGTTGAACGTGCAGAACAACGATGCACCAACAGACATAGATGGCGAAATAGCCAGTGCACGTGCCGCAACGTATGCACCAATTGCAGCAATGACTAAGTACATCAACGCAATCAACATTGCGCTGCGAGCCAAGTTGTCACCAGAGGCTGCGATCCAATCGCGCACACGGCTGACCGGGTTAAACACCCCAAATTGCACTTCGCCGGTAATTAGCGACAAGAACCACGACTTATGGAAACCACCGAGAGCGTTGATTCCGTAGCCGTTGTGATGCAATGCAGTGAATACGCCCATGTGCTGATGTTCGACATCATCGCGATAAAAGAAACGCTGATTTCGGGCATACATCATGAATACAGATGCAACTGTGATTACAACTGTGGCGCTCAGGCCAGTGACTTCACGCTTAATAGCGGGGGAGGACATCTCTATATTGTGTCACTGTGCGCTTTGCCGTCGTGACCAAACGGACAATGACGACAGATATTTGCGCAGCAGAATTCACGTTTCTTTAAATACAAGGCAGTCATGACCATCAGCCCGGTTTCAGGGTCTGTATAGAAATCTCTACCCTGATTGACAGCGTCTTGATGCGCAAGTTCTACAGCAGGCGACATGGGTCAGCCGGGAAATGCTTTAGGCGATAAGGCATCCCATGTAGTGGAATCGATAATGCCTAATTGCTGAAGACCCTTTTTACCTTGAAATGCATACACGGCCTTGGCCATTGCTGGTCCGAAATATCCATCAACACTGACTGAGTACCCAGCAGTTCTAAGTTGTTTCTGCATCACTGTGACTGCGCCACCAGTATCGCATTTCTCTAACGGAAGAGACACGGCTGCAAAGTACCCAGTGCATTCCGTAGAGAGCGAAACATTGATTTCAGCTTTGCTCGGTGTACAACCTGTTTCTTCGACAAATGACAATGACTTGTTTGCCTGCCAAATAATGCACGCAACATCTTTCGGTGGAATTTCCGCCAATGTTGCAGGTCCGGCATTTGGTACGTAGCAACTGAGAGCAAATCGGGTGAGTGGTTTGTCGCGTTTGCAGATTGCAGGAGAGGTCCACTTGTCGCCAACTAGGTGATACAGGCGAGTCTGTGCGCAGCCTTCTTTCGGGCAGTTCCATGTGTCTTGGTCTGTGTCACCCATGGCCCACGTGGTGGTGCAGAACTCGAGCTTCACTTTCTCGCCGTAACTTGCGCCAACTGCTTTGTTATCGCAGTCCACAGCCTTTTCACCGGACGCTGGGTTGAATATTTCTGCAACCGTAGTTGTTGGTGCAGGAATCGTTGTTGAACTTGCTACAACACTTTTGTCAGGCGCATTAGACGATGCGAATGATCCACCACACGCAGTCAGAATTAACAGGACGACAGGTACTAAACGCTTCAACATGATGTAATAAAGCCTAGAGGTCGCGCGTGAGGTAGTGGAGCCCAAGAGGGGAATCGAACCCCTGACCTACGCATTACGAGTGCGTTGCTCTACCGACTGAGCTACCTGGGCAGGAGTGTCACTTTATCTCTCGGGCAACTATGTCCCTCGGCCGTACATAGAAAAGGGGCCGGATAGCGAACTACCCGGCCCCTTTTGAAAGCTATTTCTATTTCGAAACTGTGATCTTGATCTTGGTCGTTGTGGTCTTTTTGGATCCCTTCGGAGTCACCTTGACGCTGATGGTGCATGAGCCAGGAAGAAGTGCCTTGATAGACGTTCCAGATACTGAGCAGAACTTCTTCGTTGTTACAGCAACAATAAGCACCACTTTGGCGCCCTTCGGTACCGATACTTTTGCGATCTTATTGATTGTGGTGAAAGAAGTGACTTTGCCCTTCTTTATTGACACGACCTTGGAGGCTGCTACGGCCGGTACATAAGTAGTCGTGTTAGTTGGACTAGTTACTGTCGGATTGGTAACTGTCGGAATAGTGGTAGTGGAACTTGCGGTCACTCCGCATTGAAGTCCGTTTACAACTACACAAAATGCTTTGGTTGCAACCGCACCTTTTCCACGGATTCGGTATCTGGTAGAAGCTGTTGGGCAAATGACAAGGGTTGCTTTTCCAGTTGCACTGGACTTGGCCAACATAATTGCACCACAGTTTGCCGAAGTTGACACGCTCATTGCATGAGCAAGAATCGCATTATTCATTGCGTCATGTAGAGAAGTGGCCGTAACAGTGCTTGACGTAGAGCACAAAGTGTCAACTTTGCTTGTAGTAGAGACGAGGCCACCTTGGTCCATAGTGTCACAAACTGTCTCAACAGACTGAGAAAACCCAGAAATGGGTTCTTTGTTTTGATCAAGCATTTCAGACTCAATCTTGACAGCGCCATCAGCATCGGGCTTCAGTTCAATGGTGTCTGGCGTCGATGGATCTGCATCCGTAAGCGTTGTCTTAATAGCGGCCATGAACGCAAGCTGTACGGATTCATTAGTACTGGTGAATGACTTCTTGACGCGCTGATTCAACTCACCATCGTCGTAGACAACGTCTGCGTCATAGGAGGTCGAACGCGAGGTGGGATTAAAAGTTTTGAAAGTTACTTTTCCATTCGAGCCAGTAATGATTGCTGGGGATGCTGCATAACAGTAAGCACACAAGACTTGCCCAAAGTATCCCTTCGCATCCCGCGCGCGCGCTCCGTAGGTAGCTGCAGAAGAGCCTTGTAACTGGTACGCGTACATCAAGAAAGAATTTCGAATCGTTAATGCCGCATTTGGCACTGGAGAACCATCGGGAAGTGAAACGCTGACAGTTCGGTCAATTAACGGTGGTGCATCTGGGATGGTTACCGTTACATCACCAGAAGTGGGCACAATCACGGTGGAAGTTGCTGCTTGCAGGACTGCGCCTGAAGCGAGGGTTCCGCCCTGAAGGGAGAATGTAACCGGACCATTAGGAAGTGACATTGCAGCCGAGCCGGCGTTGTCGGTCGACAGAGGGTTAGTTCCGCTCTTGAGAGTGCCCGGGGAGTCAGGAGCACTCCATTGAAGGGTGGCTCCCGCAAGAGACTCGCCGCTAGAAGTTGTGAATTTAACATTGACTCCCGATCGGATTTGCCGTGTTCCAGTGGTGGCAGTCAATGGAATGTAATCAGCAGAGTCTGTGAATCCGTTGACAGACTCCACATTGCTATACGAAGTTGATGTTGATGATGAGAAGGCTGACAAAGGGGTGACTGCTCCTTCTGCACCATTGTTACAAGAAGAGCAAGAAATACTTGATGTGAGTGCAGAAAGAATTCCTGTCGGAAGAAAGAAAAACATCTGAGTAGTCGTTCCGATAGCCAAGTTGATGATTGACAATGGCTTCGGCATGATTCCGATCAGTTTCGCCGTCATTGTTGTGCTTCCTTGCGACGCACACCAGAGACCCTTCAGACGATAGAAACAGATTGCATTTGCTTGGTAGTAAACACCTTCTGCTAATTCAGCATTATCTATCGTCTTGCGCATACTAAAAGTGCCATTAGAAAAACTGACACAGGTAGAGACTTCTGCTGCGATGCAGAGTCCATCTGTGATGTCTTTGGCCTTTGTGACTCCGGCGTCAGACCAAGTTGGTGAATCAGAAAGGACACCACACTGAACCGTCTCTGTCTTAAGTAGCACGCAAATTGATGAGGAGTTCGGTGCACCGTACCCTGTACCCAAGACAATTTTAGTTACGCCCGAAGTGATGATGGTTTTCCAGGAGCTTGAGTATGAAATGTTTGTAGGTGTGGTGGACCCTGTGAGTCCCATTCCTACACACTTGAGAGCTGAATTGCTAACGACACACGTAGTCCCGGACCCTGCCGCCACATCGGTTACGGCCGCAAGTGCAACTCCGCCATCGGTTGCTATTACGAGAGTTGTAGGTGAACTTGTTGTCGATTCATTACCGAGCTGTCCGTATGTGTTGCCACCCCAACACTTCAGTCCTGCCTGAAGAATTGCGCACCCGCCGGGCACGGACGCTCCGGTCATTGAAGAATGCGTTGTTGTGTCAATTTCGGTGGCTTGACCTAATTCGGGAAATTGTGTTTGTGAATCAAATGCAGCGAGACACAAACTAAAGCAGGAGACCTCTGGTTTTTCGCCCTGAATGGCGGTGATCTTGTAGAGAGACGTGCTGCTCGTAGAACTTGGGGCTGCTTGTGCGCTCGGGCTGGAAATAGAAAGTGAAACGATTGCTGAGCAAACACATGCAAAGACCAAAAACAGGCGGATCTTCATGTAGTCAGCGTAGATGCCATCAACAAGGCCAACAGTTTCGAACGAGAGAACCCTTGAGGGGTTTGTCAGTTGCAATAGAAAAGGGGCCAGGTAGCGAACTACCGGGCCCCTTTTGAAAGGTATTTCTATTTCGAAACTGTGATCTTGATCTTGGTCGTTGTGGTCTTTTTGGATCCCTTCGGTGTCACCTTGACACTGATGGTGCATGAGCCAGGAAGAAGTGCCTTCACAGACGTTCCAGAAATTGAACAGAACTTCTTCGTTGTTACAGCAACAACAAGCACCACTTTGGCACCCTTCGGAACACTGACCTTGGCTGTCTTGTTGATTGTGGTGAAAGAAGTGACTTTGCCCTTCTTCATCACCGCAACCTTTGAGACAACTGTTGGTGTGTACGTGTTGGTGTTGGTGTAGGTCGGTGTTGTGTTGGTCGGTGTGTTCGTCGGTGTGTTCGTCGGTGTGTTCGTGTTTACCGATGTTGCCGAAACCGTGCACGGGGCATTGTTTACCTGAACGCAAATTGTTTGCGAACCGACTGCTCCCTGTCCACGCACGCGATACTTCGTAGATGCAGTTGGACAAAGCACTAACGTAGCTTGTCCGTTTGAACCAGAAGTAGTCGTCATTATGGCTGCACAACCAGCATTTGCTCGCACGCCCATCGCTCGAACAATTGAGGCCTTACTGATCAGATCTACTGATGCGGCTGTAACTCCGCCATCTTTACAAATGTCTGTCACCTTTGCAGTCGAACTAACAAGTCCACCGGTATCGCAACTGGTTCCTGGCTTCACTACCTCAACTGTTTCCGTCAGTTTGTTGATGGGGTTACCGTCTCCGTCTTTCAATGTTGAGGTCAGTGTTACGGCACCATCGGCATCTGGCTTTACATTATTTGGATCTGTGCTGCCAGCTGGTAGAGCAATTTTGATACCTGCCATGAATGGCATCTGGACGGTGTCAGTAATGGCCGCAAAATCCTTCTTGACCGTTTGGCTCAGATCTCCGTCGTCGTACACAACGTCTGCGTCATATGCAGATGAACTTGCCACAGGATTGAACGATGGGAAGGTAACTGATCCGTCGACACCTGTTGCATACTTTGGAGGCGCAACAAAGCAGTATGCACAGTTCATTTGCCCTAGGTAACCATTCGTATCTTTTGGTCGTGATGACCAAGTAGAAGTACTTGTACCTGAGTTCTGATATGCGTATGAGAGGTAGTTGTTCTTCAATTGCACCGTTGCGTTTGGAACCACTGTTCCATCTGGCATTGCGACTGTGATTTTTCTTTGAACGATTGCAGGAGCATCGGGAACAGTAATTGTTACATCACCACTGTCACCAACAATCGTGGTGATCGATGCGGCTTGGAGGGTAGCTCCTGAAGCAAGACTTCCCGGTTTCGCTGCTGGTGTTGTCGTACCACCAGCAAGAGTTGTTGATGTTGTAGAGGTAGTTGGTGTTTGATTATTTGTACATGTCGGATGACACGTAGTAACAGTTGGCACTGACAGTGTGAATGTCACGGGACCAGAAGTAACTGTAGAGCGCGCATAACCGGTGTCATCAGTGGTCAAAGTACTGCTAGCACTGCTACTCAAAGTTCCAGGAGCATCAGGCGCTGTCCAGCGAACTGATACGCCCTTCAATACTTCTCCTGCGGAGGTTTTGACGTTCAGGCCAACCAACGAACGAGTCCTGCGAGTACCCGAGGAAACTGTTAGTGGTATGTAATCAGCGCTGTCAGTAGAGCCGTTCACAGCTTTGGCGTAGGTGTAACTAGTTGCAGTAGAGGCTGCGAACGCAGTTACAGGCGCCACCACGTTTGTGGAGGTTGATCCACAGTTTGAGCATGTCAGAATCCATGCGTCAGCAGACAAAATTCCCGTAGGTAGTAGAAAGTACAACTTCTGCATACTTGCTTGGTTTCCAAAGAAAACATTGAGAGGTCTAGCCATCACAGCGACTGCGGTCACTTTAGTTGTCACTGCTGTTCCGGCCTGTGTACTGGTTCCTGCTCCACAAGAAATAGTGTCATTTGAATACAGGCACAGTCCTGGTGGACCCCAGCCAGAAGTCATGTACACAGCTTGGGAATTTTCACCATTCTCGATTGTTTTTTTGGCACCAAAGACTCCTGCGGAGAATGTGCGACAGATTGTTGTTGCACCAGCGAAACAAATTGATGCAGCACCCCAGGAGTCTGATGGCATTGCAATGTCTACTGCTCCGGTGACTTCTGCATCTGCCAACGTCCACACCGCTGCGTCTGTTTGATTTATGTATTGATTATTTTCACGACGTTTAAACGATTCCTGACTGTCGCAAGAAGTTGTACTTTCATATTCGGTTTCTCCGGTATCGAAGATTGGGGTTCCAGAACCGTAGGCGACTCCTGCAGCATCTTTACAGTTATATGTGTTGGTGTTAGTGGTGGTAGATGTTGTAGCTGTTGATGCAGTTACAACTGCACATGCAGCAAGGCCCGTAGTCTTGAGAACGCAAATATTAGGGGTTGAACCATTGTTACTACTTCCTACCTGAACTTTTTTGACATCAGTTCCTGCCCCAGTGATTGTCACCCACTTCTTCGAAGCCAAAGTTTGTGGTACCTGAGTAGATTGTGAGATGACACCAGTGTCATATAACACTGAATCTCCAGCACCATAAACCACATATTGCCTCGTCCCTGAGATACTTGCGTTGGTATAGGTTCCTTGATTTTTGGTCTGAATATTTCCGTAGTAGTTGAAGTTCTTCGAATAAATACCTGGAAGGTTTCCTGAGCCAACGCACTTCAATACTCCACTAGCAACGATGCATGTGGTGAGTCCATTGGTTGATAGGTCAGTAACACCGGTAATTGCGACCCCGCTTTCGGTACCTGTAACGGGCGTTGTCAATGAATTTGTGTTTGTCTCGTCTCCGAGCTGACCGTTCATGTTCTTACCCCAGCACTTCAGCCCACCAGCGACAATGGCGCATCCGCCCTCAATCGTGATTTGAGTTTGCGCCACTTGGTCCCATGCAGAGGTACTGAATGTGTCGATCTTTGTCGCTGATGCAACAGTTGTGCCGATAGCCGTTTGCGCAGCGAAGGTGGGCGTGTTTGTTTTTTGCGGAGAGCAACCTGTGCAACCGATTGGAGTTGTTTCTGATTCAACTGCGGTGAGTTGGTACAACGCAGATGTATCAGGATCTGCGGCGCGTACTGGGCTGGCCGGGGAAGTGGCGAGTGTCACGAGAGTTCCCGCCGCAAGTGCGAAGAGGACGAAAATGGAACGGGTCTTTTTGTTCATATGTGAAACCTAGCCATAGTTAATGGCTGAGGGAAGACTCCGGGATGAGAATTTACCTAAATAATCGCCAGCGGTTACGCACGCCGACCTAATAAAATTAGGCGATATCGCCGGGGGCGATTGGGTGATTATTCTCCACCCGAGAGGCGCGTAAAGCAATCCATATAAAGAGGAACTGAAATGGCAGGCGGGCCCACGAAATGAACTGCTGGGAAGCAGCTTCATTGCGCCAATCCCAGACCATGTAGATATTGGCTGGGTACACGGCGATAAATAGCCAAGTAGCGGCAATTGCACCAGTTCGCTGGGTGGATGGGCGGATGAGGGCGAATGCGACGGCGAGTTCAGCGATACCACTTATATATGTCCAGAACTCGGGGTTCGGTGGAAGCCATGGCGGAACGATCTCGTTAAAGAACGATGGGTTAGCGAAATGCGTGATGCCGGCCAGCCCTAGAAAGAAGGCAAGGACTTTGGCGAGACGGTTCGGGTTCATTCGGCATTTTCGGAAAGGACGAACTGCAGAGCAGCGTCAGCGGATGGGGAAGGCAGTGACCAAATGAGATCGCGTAACAAAATGGCTTCGTTGACGTTGAGCGACAAACGACGCATGCCTTCGTGAAGTCTGGTGATTGCAGTGACGTACGCCTCGGGGCGACGGATGTTCGGGTTACGTGCAAGTTCATCGCGGTAGATGCTGGCAATTGCAGTGAGGCCTGAACGAAGCTCGTCAGTGCGGTACCGACGGATCTCGCGCTTGTGGCGATCTTCCAACATTTTCTTTCCGCCACGTTTCACACCCATGAGTGCAAGTGTCTTTTCGGTGTCGACTACTTCTTGTGCATGTTGATTGCTGAGAGGTTCTACTGCGTCGTCGATGAGTTCGAGAATTTGTTCCACGATGGCGGCAACTGTTGCACCCGTGCCGTCAATGCGGCGCGGAATATTTGCAAAGAAGTCTCGGCGTTGTGCAAGTTGAGGATCTGATGCAAGTAACTTTGCGCGCGACATACTGCCAGCTGATGATTGCGCTGCGGTATTCGCAAGAGCGGGTGAAATGCCCGATTTGATAAGAGCTGCTTCAATGTCGGCATTTTCGAGCAGGCCGAAATGCACTGTGAGACACCGTGATGCAATGGTGGCAAGAGAATCATCAACTTGGTCGGCGAGCATGATGAAGAAAACTCCAGAGGGTGGTTCTTCAACAGTCTTGAGAAGCATCGCGGCAGTTGCTGGCGCCATGAGATGAACCTCATGAATGATGATGACTTTACGAGAACTTTCACTAGGAGTAATTGATGCGATCTTGATGATGTCTTCTGCTTGTTCTTTCAGAATTGATGCACCATCGCGACGCACTTCATGGATGTCGGGGTGAGCGCCACGCATGACCAGTTCATTAATGCGCTCTGTTGGGTTGTCAGAACCTGATAACAACACGGCAGCAAATGAACGAGATGCTTCTTCTTTGCCGCAGCCCTCTGTGCCCACTAGGAGATAGGCATGAACGGGAGAGACGACGGCGTGCTGTAGTTGTTCAACGGCACGGCCTTGGCCAACCACTGAATCCCATACTGATGCCATGTAGGCAGGTTACTAATTCAGTCTGTCAAGCACGGCAACGCGAATGGCTGCCTCGACATCGTCTTTTGGAACGGTGCCATCAACGACAATCCAGCGATCTGGGTCTGCTTCGCGCAATTCGGTGAAGCCATCATTGATGCGGGCGAAGAAATCAGCACCTTCACGTTCGAACCGATCAAG
>CAMDBY010000047.1 GCA_945889575.1 Bifidobacterium breve | reverse complement strand
CGCGGCACTCTGAATTCCATCGAAAATGACCGACGCTGGGTCTCCCCCTTCAGCCCCTCGCACAAATGCGGCACCGGAGCGTTCCGCCCACACCTGCAACTGTTCAGCTGCTGCGGCACGAAAGGTATCGCCAGCCGCCATCAGCACAGTTCTGCCTTGTGCGGCTTGAGCCGTAGCAATTTTTCCGATGGTGGTGGTTTTACCGACACCATTGACGCCAACGAACAACCAAACATTGGGTGAACCAACAGCATCAAGATGCAACGACCGATCAGAAGTTGCCAATTGAGCTGTCATGCCATCACGTAACGCAGCAATTACTTCGTCTGGCGAGCGCAACGAACCGTCCTTTACGGCGGCTCGCAACGGATCAAGCAATCGTGTCGCTAACCCAATGCCAATATCGGCAAGCAACAATGTTTCTTCTAATTCATCCCATGTCGCAGCATCAATGCTGCGCCCGCGGATGGACTGAAATGCCGAGGCGAACAAGGAACGTGTACGCCCTGCTTTTTCACGAACGCTTGGCGCAACAGCTACTTCCGGAACAACAACTTCAGGAACTACGACGGGCAATTTATCGACAACCGTCTCAACTACAGGACTCGCTGATACACGAGTGCGCTTGCTGCGGCTGCGAAGGACAACAAGAATCGCTACCCCAACGCCGCTAGTACCAAGAGCGATGGCAATGTTTGTCGTAGCCGAGGCGAGCATAAGAGTTCCTAGCGCGTCAATGCGTCAGTGGAGCGTTCAGTGATGACCTTTGATGAGCCACCTGGCTGCATAGAAACACCCATGAGGCAATCGGCTGCTTCCATGGTGCGCTTCTGGTGACTGACAATGATGAGCTGCGCATCACGACGGAATTCACTGACGAGACCAAGGAAACGATGCAAGTTGACATCGTCGAGAGCGGCTTCCACTTCGTCCATCACATAGAACGGAGAAGGACGGCTGCGGAACACAGCAAATAGATACGCGAGCGCAGTAAGTGAACGCTCTCCACCTGACAACAATGACAACTTCTTAAAGGTCTTGCCGGGTGGTTGTGCTTCCACTTCAATACCTGTGTTCAACATGTCGTCAGGATTTGTAAGGACCAACTTGCCCTTACCGCCTGGGAACAACAACGCAAAGAGGTTCGTGAAGTTCACGCTGACATCAGCAAACGCTTCAGCAAATACAGATTGAATTTCAACGTCGACAGCTGCGATTATCTGGGCAAGTTCTCGTCGCGATGACCGAACGTCGTTCAGCTGCTCTTCAAGGAACTGGTGACGCTCTTGCAGTTCAGTGAACTCTTGCAGTGCAAGAGGGTTGATTGGGCCCATGAGTCGAATGTCTCGTTCAAGGACACGGGCGCGATCTGCGTGGGTGACACCTTCAATGACTTCTGGCATTGGTGCAGCCTCAGCTGCTTCTGGCTCTACTTCAAGATCACGACGAATCATTTCAACGGCAGCTTCTAAGCGCATGCGAGCTTCTGCTTCTTCAACATCAACCCGGCGAACACGTTCACGCAGTTCTTCGAGTTGCCGTTCTGCTTCGTGGCGTCCACGGCGTGCGTTATCAAGGCGGGTTGCGACAGCGCGCACTTCGTCACTTTGACGACGACGCATCTCGTGCAATTCAGCAAGCCGTGCTTCCGTTGACGCTCTGTGAGTTTCAACTAGGTCGGACAGCAACCCGACCGCAACAAGCGCTGCTTCGATTTTCTGACGACGAGTACCAGCCTCAAGGCGAGCAGCAGAGTCCACTTCAAGACGTCGCTCGGTATCGCTTGCGCGTTGCTTCAGGAATTGTTCACGCTCACGCAAGCCAGCGACGCGAACATCAAGGTCTTTGCGGCGCAGCACTAGGTGTGCTGATTTAGCATCAATGGTGGCACGCTCTTCTGTCTGAGCACGCGCGGCTGCAACTTCTGCTGCTTCTGATTCTTCAAGACCGGGCAGAATTGCTTCCAGTTCCAAAACGCGCTGTTGATATTGCGTCAGGCGTGTGCGTGTCTCATTTGTGGCATCGCGAGTGATCTGTTGTTCGGCCGCATTGGCGCGACGATCATTGATGGCCGTAGTCAATTTGTCTGAGGCACTTTCAACCACAACCAACTGACGATCAATTTGTGTTTGAAGTTGTGTTCCTTCCTGGCGAGCTGCAACGAGACGAGTCTTTGCAGATTCCACTTCGCTAGCAAGTCGAGCAAGATCAGTGACTGCTGATTCAACTTCAATACGGGTGCGATCAATGACTTCTTGAGAACCAAGATCATCAGCAGCACCGAGACGCCAACCAGATGGAGACAAACGGTCACCACGGCGAGTAACAACAGTGGCAGAGGATGAATTTTCTACAACTGCAATTGCTGCATCTAAATCATCAGCACAACCAATATGCGACAACAGAGAATCGAGCAATGCGGCCAAGGCGGCAGGCGCACCAGATGCAGGTCGAACATGTGAGCGAACTGATTGAACGCCAGAAGGCAATGAGGTTGATGCATTCTGACTAATTCCGAGGGCAAGAACTGCACCATTGTGATCAACAGCCTGCAGTGCTTCAATCGCCCGGCGAGCAGATGATGAGTCAGACACAACAATAGCGGCAAGTGCTTCACCAAGTGACGCTTTCACCGCTGCATCCCAGCCAGCATCGACGTCAAGAAGATCTACCAGCGCACCGATTACTCCGGAAACATTGGCTAGATGTTCAGCACCGATGCGCGCCCGGGATGAAGCGACTGCTTCTTCCAAAGCTTCTAGTTTTGCGGAGGCACGCGCACTGCGACGTTCTGCTGAAGCGCGAGCTACTTGTGCTTCGTCTCCCAGCAGCTCAATTTGTTCACGTGTCTCTGTGACATCAACTAACTGAGCCCGCAATGAGCCCACTTCAGTTTCGGCATCAGCTAATTCAGACTGCAAACCCTCAATACCGACTGCAACATCTGCATCGTGTGCAACTAATTGCTCGGTACGAGCCTGCATCTTCTGAGCTTCGCCAGCACCTTGTTCCACAGTGTTGCGCAATGTGCGAAGCTCGCCACGTACTTCCGCTGCAGCGTTTGATGCTTCATTGCTTTGCACCATGTGGAAGAGACCTTGTTCGGTGCGCTCACGCTCGAATGTTTCTTCTTCTACTTGCAACGAATCATTTTCTGGCATGGCAATAGCAAGACTGCGCTCAACGTCAATCAGTTCTTCACGCATTTGTGCCGCATCGGCTTCGAGTGCTGCCACAACATCATCTGCGATGAGTTGACCCTGATCGCGTTCCATGGAACGTCGGCGTTCTGCAATCACTGCGGCTAGTCCACGTGCGCGTTCACGCAACTGTTCGACACGCATCAATTCGTCGTTGACGCCCGATTCGCCGCGAGCAGACAAATCTGCCTCCGCTGCCAATACTTCGGTGTCTAGTGCGGCCAGTTTCTGTCGAATTTCTTTTTCGCCCGAATCACCAGCGAGTTTCTCTCCGGCAAGAGCAGTGAGTCGAGCACGCAACGACGCAACTTCGCGGCCTGACAAGAACAAACGCAATGCACGAAGTTCTCCAACGATTTCTCCGTGACGACGAGCAGCTTCTGCTTGACGCTCTAGTGGGCGCAGTTGGCGACGCACTTCACGAATGAGATCTTGTACGCGCAACAAGTTGACTTCAGTTGCCTCTAAACGACGCTCGGCCTTTTCTTTGCGCTTGCGATACTTCAGAACGCCTGCAGCTTCTTCAATAATGGCGCGACGGTCTTCTGCGCGAGCGGTAAGTACCGCATCAATTTGGCCCTGACTGATGATGACGTGCTGTTGACGCCCTACACCTGCATCAGACAAAAGTTCCTGCACATCAAGCAACCGGCATTCAACGCCATTGATGGAATATTCGCTGTCACCGTTGCGGAACAATGTTCGCGACACACTGATTTCAGAAAAATCAAGAGGTAACAGGCCAGCAGAGTTATCAAGTGTGAGTGTTACCTCAGCACGACCAAGTGCTGCACGCTTGTTTGTGCCACTAAAGATGACATCTTCCATCTTTTGGCTTCGCACAGAACTAGGTGCTTGCGCGCCCAATACCCACGCAATGGCATCGACAACATTCGACTTGCCCGAACCGTTTGGACCGACCACAACGGTGACACCTGGCTCCATTTCAAGGACGGTGGAATCGGCAAAGGACTTGAAGCCCTTGAGGGTGAGAGATTTAAGGAACACGGCGATACCAACAGTAATAGACAGGCACCGTGTTCGGGGAATGGCACTCTATTTTTGACAGCGCGGGCAATATGCCGTCGACCTGCCTGCTGCCACGACTCGGACAATGTCGGCTTTTCCACAGGTCACGCATCTCTTTCCATCTCGTCCGTAGACACGATGTTCTGCCTGAAATGATCCGGTTTTGCCTTCAATATCCACATACTGGGAATCATCAAGAGTTGACCCCCCTGCCGCAATTGCATCTGTCAATACCTCAGAGATGAATTGCGCAAGGCGACGAACCTGTGGCGTAGTTAGTGAGTCCGCGGTGCGATTCCACCTCAGACCAGCGCGATGCAAAATCTCGTCAGCGTAGATATTGCCAATTCCGGCAACCACATGCTGACTGAGAAGGAGTGGTTTTATGGCTCCGCGTTTTCCCTTCAGGCGATCCGCCAGAACAGTGCTGTCGAAATGCTCACAGATGGGATCAACGCCAAGCCTGATGAGTTCAGGCAACACTTGTGCCGTGTGTACCGGGTCGAACACCACGACTTCGCCGAAGGTACGAGGGTCAACGAACCACATTTCGTCACTTACGCCATCTCTCGCAGACAATGACAACACGACATGAGTGTGAGCAGGACGCTTTGTGCCAACCGGTTCCACCAATACGCGTCCACTCATGCGTAAATGGATCATCATCTCTTCGCCGGAATCAAGATCGCACAATAAATATTTGCCACGACGACGCGCAGAAGTGATTGTTACTCCTGTTAAACCGTGAATGACGGCCTCACGACCAACGCGACGTACTGATCGGTCACGGCCAACTTCTACTAAAGTGATTTTTCGACCGACGACTTTGGCTTCAATCCCCCGCCGAACGGTTTCAACTTCTGGCAGTTCAGGCATTGTGCTGTTCGACGAGAGCGTCGTATGCACCCACGGCGGCAATTTGTTCGGCTGCTTTTTTTGTTCGTCCACTGCCTGAGCCATAGGCACGTCCGTCGACATACAGAACCGCAGTAAACACACGCTCATGATCGGGGCCTTCACCCTCTACCTCATATGTGGGAATACCGATTGATAAACGAGCACACAACTCTTGAAGGCGAGTCTTTGCATCAAACATCTCGAGATGCGGAATTGCTTCTTCTACGGAATCAGCAAGTAACCGCTTCACCATTTCATGTGCAGCTGGTGCTCCTCCATCGAGATACACAGCACCGATAAGGGCTTCCAAAGCATCGGCCAGAATGGAGGACTTGTCACGGCCGCCTGCTGCATCCTCGCCTTTGCCAAGCAATAAGAATTCACCGATTCCTAATTGCCGTGCAATATCTGCCAGCGCATGCATGTTGACCACACTGCGCCGCAGATCTGTCAGTTTGCCTTCCGGCATGTCGGCAAGACGATGAAACGCCACATCAGCAATGACCCATCCGAGAACAGCATCACCGAGAAATTCGAAACGCTCATTTGTGACTGGGTCGCTATTTTCGGCCTGCCATGAACGGTGAATTAGTGCCTGGCGCAGCAATGCGGGGTTATGAAATACATATCCGATTCGTGAGGCACACTCCGAAAGAGTTGAGTTCTCCACATCCGACATTGGGGCTAGTTATTTACCAAGCGCGAGCACGATGTAGTTCACCGCGTCAGCAACAGTGAGAAGACCGGACAAATCATCGTCTTCAAATTGAAAGTTCGGAATGATGTCTGAGAATTCTTGCTCAAGTGAATCAACAAGTTCGATAAGCGCGATGGAGTCAGCACCGAGGTCATCTGCAAGAGTCTGTGTTTCGGAGATGTCAGCGCCTGAAATCTCGAGAATCTCTGCCAAGTTGCGACAAACAGTTGCAAAAATTTCGTTGCGTTCAATAGTTGCCATCGAATGTCTCCTTCAGTGGGTGCTTACTCAGCAAGGGTACTTGAGATTGCAACACGAATCGCCTCGACCATGCCGGTCTCGACCATCTCTTGTGCGCATTTGATGCCATTCACCATGGCGCGTGCACTACTGGACCCGTGCGAAATGATGCACACACCATCAACACCGAGCAATATTGCTCCGCCATATGTATCTGGGTCGAGAGTTTCATACAACGGAAGCAGTGCAGGCATCAGTGTGTTTGCTGCATCTGCATATTCAGGTTGACCAAAGGCAGTAAAGAGCGCCTTCACGACTGTGCGCAAACTGCCTTCAAGAGTTTTGAGAACAACATTTCCCGTGAAGCCGTCAGTGACAACAACGTCAACAACGCCGGTCATGAGATCGCGGCCTTCAACGTTTCCGATGAAATTGATTCCGGGTGCGACCTTCAACAACTCATACGTTTCTTTGCGCAAGGTGTCGCCTTTGCCGGGCTCTTCACCAATCGACAGCAAACCAACACGCGGATTTTCGACTCCGAAGCGACGTTGTGAGTACACAGAACCCATCAGTGCAAACTGCACGAGCCATTCAGGTTGAACTTCAGCATTTGCGCCGGCATCAAGCAGAACAGTGGGGTGTCCACCAGGAACTGGCACTGGAGTTGCGATAGCTGGACGAGCAACACCTGAGATGCGACCCATGCGCAGTAACGCACTTGCCATGGTGGCACCCGTGTTACCGGCCGAGATCATGGCACTGGCTTTCCCGTCGCGCACAGCTTCAGCAGCCCGCACAAGTGTGGAGTCACGCTTACGACGCACTGATTGAGCAGGGTCGTCATCCATTTCGATGACTTCACTTGCGGCAAGTAATGGAAGGTCGCCCGTTCCTTCTAGGCCTTCTGGGCCAACGAGGAGAACAGGAATACCGAGGGCAGCTGCTTCAAGTGCTCCAGCAAGAATTGCTGAGGGAGCATTGTCGCCACCCATCGCGTCAACTGCGATTGGCAACATGAGTAATAACTGTTCTTTTAGTCGACAGCGATTGCCACGCGGCCTTTGTACCATCCGCATGCACCACACACTGTGTGGGGCAGCTTGACAGCACTGCAACGTGGGCAGGTACTACGTGAAGGTGCATCGAGGCGCCAGTTAGAGGCGCGACGCATACGAGTCTTCGACTTCGACATTTTTCTCTTGGGAACGGCCACCGTGGTCTCCCTTGTTAGCGGCAAATGCCCTGTTGGGGGCTTCGTAATGATAGCCCGACTACGCCGAAAACTTACGGGGCGTCGTCAGGAAATACGCCCTTGAGGTTTTCAAGGGCCGACCAACGGGGGTCAGAGGCTGAAGTTACGCATCCGCATTGGGTCTCAGAAAGGTCTGCTCCGCAATGGGGGCAAAATCCCGGGCAGTCCTCGCGACACAGGGGCGACAACGGCACTGCTAGCAAGAGGCCCTCTCTCACCATGGGGAGGAGGTTGATCTGGTCATTCTCAATTTCATATGCATCGGGGTCATAGGTCCCCTTCTGATACATCTCGTCAAGGTCAACACTCATGCGCTCAACAAGCGGCGCAAGACACCGTCGACATACCCCAGCCCACGTGGCGTGAGCGGTTCCGGAAACGTGGATACCGGTAGACAACGATTCAAGATGAACTGAAATGTCAACGGGCGTGTCAACGATCCGCGAGTCGCCAAATTCGAAATCGAGCACAGCAACAGCGACATCAATGTCCTTCGTTGTTCCGGGACGACGCAGTAATTCGACTGCATTAACAATCAGTGGCTTAGCCAAGGTGGTGCCTGTCTAGAGATCGTCTTGGTTGAAGAAATCTGCAACATCTTGTTGCTCGATTGGTTCTTCAGACTCTGACGGTGGTGGTTCTGAACCAATCGACAAACGATTACGTCCATTGGCAACAGTCTTTGACAAACGATCGAGAAGAATTTCAAAACTTCCGAGACGCTGATCGAGAAAATCCTCTGTCTCGTTCTTTAAGCGGCGGGTCTCTTCTTCGGCAGCGTCAATAACCTGGCGAGCGCGAGTTTCTGCTGCACGCACGACTTCGGTTCGTTGCACCATTCGTTCGGCCTGTTGACGCGCAGCACCCAATAATTCATCAGCCTCGCGCTTCGTCTTGTCAAGGAACTCTTGGCGTTCTTTCAACATCCATCGCGCTTGACGAATTTCGTCAGGCAAACGCACCAGCGCATCTTCAAGCAGCTCAACAACTTCATCGCGGTCGATACGGGGCGAACTTGACAATGGCATGCTCGGTGCCGTTGCGACTATGTCGATTGTGCGACGAAGAATTACTTCGCTCTCACCAAGACGTGCCTGCACAGGCATTGGCTGCGGATACGAATTATCTGTTGTGTCGTCGAAATCATCAAAACTCATTATTTGCTCCGTGGGAAAAAGAGAGATGCGAGAGCATCTGATACTGCGCTTGGAACCATAGATGAGACGTCGCCACCATGGGCTGCAATGTCGCGAATAAAGCGGCTGCTAACAAAACTAAAACGTGGTTGACATGGCACGTACACCGTGCGCACACCCGACACTGCAAAATTTGTGTGTGCCATTTGTTGTTCCACTTCGAAATCACCCGAGGTGCGAAGACCCTTTACGATGCACAGCACATTGACAGAAAGTGCAGCGTCGACCGCAAGACCAGGAAAGCTACGAACAGTAACGTTCGGCAAGTGAGAACACGAGGAGGCAATCAGTGAGACCCGCTGATCGGTCGACAAAACGCCAGATGGCTTGTCGGGGTTATGCATGACAGCGACCACTACGTCTCCGAACAGGGCAGTTGCCTGCTCGACGACGTCTAGATGACCCAAATGAAACGGATCAAAGCTGCCGGGGTATAACACAGTGCTCATTGCACCTCTACCGTACCCTCTGGCGCACTGCTGGGACTGAGAAATGCAACATGTGTTCGCCCGTACTTCTTTTCACGCACTGTCTCAAAGCCAATAATTGGCCCGATGGGTCGTCCTGATTCAAGAACGACAAGCGGTGCAGTCACGGATGCCAGCAATCCGCCCCATGCGTCAAACCCGTACGGTGGGTCTGCAATGAGAAGATCAATTCCTTGTTGGTGCGCTGCCGTACCGACTGCGTCCCCGGCAATCACCGTGGATTTCTCTGAGATACCAAGTGCCGCAATATTGCTGCGAAGCACGGCAAGGGCTGCACGGTCATTTTCCACAAAAACACAGTGAGCAGCACCTCGCGAGATGGCTTCAATACCCATTGCACCGGTGCCGGCAAAAAGATCAAAAACCCGTGCTCCCTGAACGACATCAAGGCTTCCAAGTGCATTAAAAACTGCTTCTCGCACCATGTCGGTCGTTGGCCGGGTGGCCTCTGACGTTGGGGCTTCTATTCGTCGACCACGTAGGTCACCTGCAACAACTCTCACGCAAGGCAGACTACGGCGGTGATTAGTCCGAAAGAGTCCATTATCTGTATCGACTGCGGAGGCCCATGCCATTTGCTGTCCCACGCCCCTGAAGACGGGGTCTGGGAAGTCGACGATGTGGTCTCATATCGCTGTCGTGACTGCAGAGACGTGTGGTATTTCCCATTGACCGAAGACGACACCGACGATGAACCAGATATCTGAGCCTTAGCCTTTGTCGAGTGGATCGAACTTCACTCCGAAAATTGCCAGATTCGATATGCGAGTCGGAGCGTGGTTCAGCCAGAAGTTCAGACTGAGTCGTTTTGGATCACGAACAAACGGCTTGTTCGCTGCAACTGCATCAACAGTACGAATTGCAATCTTCACCGGATCAGCGGTGGGAATTAACTGCAACATTTGAAAACGTCGCACAACTTTTCTGATTGTTGATGTCTTGTCTTCAATGACATCCCACATGCCGGTATCAACCGGCCCAGGTGACAACACTGTGATGTTGACCTTTGTTGATTTTAATTCTCGGCTCAGACCATTAACAAAGTTAAGAACTCCTGCTTTCGTGGCGCCGTACACAGACATGCCCGGGAAACCTGCTGTGCCTGCAAGGGATGACACAAAAACAATGTGTCCTGAATTGCGTGCAATCATGCCGGGCAACACATGGCGGGTGAGCAGCATGGGAACTTCAAGGTTGACTCGCGCAACAGTACGGATTTCGCGCTCATCCTCCACCGCAAATGCAGTAGACGTTTCGAGACCTGCATTGTTGACCAAGATGTCAATGTGCCCGTGCAGTTTCTCGATGTGTTGAATGAGTCCGTCAACAGAAAGATCATCAGACAGGTCAGACACCACCGAGTTGCCTCCGATTGCGGCAGCGACAGCTTCGAGCGCATCAACACTGCGGGCTACAACCGTTACCTTTGCGCCACGA
>CAMDBY010000046.1 GCA_945889575.1 Bifidobacterium breve | reverse complement strand
GTAGTAGATGTCAGTGCGCAAAAAATTGATCCTGCGGACTCGTTGTCACGTGTTGCACCCAAAGATGTCAGTGTCTTATGGATTGTTCTTGACGAAGCATCACTATGGCCGCTACTAACCGTTGATGGCACGATCAATAAAAATCGATTCCCCGGTTTTGCTGCTCTTGCCGAATCATCTACGTGGTACCGGAATGTTGTTGGAACATCCCAAACAACAACCGATGCAGTGCCGGCAATGTTGACGGGGAAGTGGCCAACATCTGGAACAGCGCCTGTTCTCGCCAAGCACCCCAACAATTTATTTACATTGATGAATGGGCATCTTGCAATGGATGGGCATGAAGTTGCAACTGCTTTGTGCCCACGAAAAGTGTGCAGAACTGTGTCTGTTACTGGTGGTACAGATATTTCTGACCCGCTTGGTGCAGTGGACATCGGATCAACAACAACCACTATTGCACCAGAAGCTGAGGAATCAAATCAGCGTGTCAGCATGATGTCGTTCTTGCATGATGCAGTAGTAGTGGTTGGCCATAAAGTGTTGCCAGCTGGACTACGTAATAAATTGCCACCCATTGATGAAGGGTGGGGAGGCTTCGGTGCTGTTGATGCGTTAGACGCAGACACCGGTGTTGAAGTCGTGACCGATACAACGTTGCTACAGCCTTTAACTGCCGAAGGTCATTCACCGGCCGAATCAACAACGGTGTCGCAATGGGAACAAGGTGGGCCGATGTCTCAAGTACCTGTTGTAGAAGGGGTTATCACACGTGCGTCTCGTGCAGATCGTCCTACATTGCATTTTGCCCACGTTTTGCTGCCGCATCGCCCATGGATGTTGACACCCGACATGCGCCGGTCTCGCGCGTTACCCACTGACAAACGAAGCAACACCATTCTTGACCGTGTCCGTGATGAATATCAAGCGCACCTCTTGCAGTACGCCGCAACAGACACCGTGATAGCAAACATGGTGGCAACAATGAAGAAGTCTAAGAATTGGGATCGCACGATGATTATCGTCACCGCAGATCATGGCATAACGTTTATGCCTGGAGAGTCAAAGAGAAAGACGATTAACGCTTCCAAACAAGCAACGTTGGAAGATATCTATCGGATTCCGTTGTTTATTAAATATCCAGGACAACAAGCAGGGGCAATCAATGATTGCACAGCTTCCTCTGTAGACATTTTGCCCACGGTGATTGCTGCGACTCGAATTGATGCTGGTTGGAAAACAGACGGTGCAGATCTTTTACACGCATGCCCCACACGTGCGTCGCGCACGATTATCTGGCCAGATGGTTCAGCACAAATGACATCGGCATTCTCCGCAGTACAAGCACGTGCTCAGTATTACGATTCGTGGATTACATCTGATGGAAGTGTCGATGACATCACCCGCGCGGGAGTTAACGGCGAATTGGTGGGCACCACTCTTGTTGCAAATGCCGAAACTGAAACCAAACTCACCTGGTCGTTTGATCGCCCAGAGGATTTTCAAAATATTGGTTCTGACCGGTTGACATTTGTGCCAGCTCAAGTGCAAGGCCGGTTGACAGCACGTCGAAACTTTGGTTCGAAAGAAGAGGGCCTCATCGTGGTCGATGGAGTCGCAGTCGGAATTATTTCCGAATTAGCCGGACTTCGTGACGGAGCGAGCACAACGTTTCGCTCGACACTTTTGTCGCGACTCTTGACAGCAGGGAAGCACCAGGTATCGCTGTGGACGGCGACGAAGAACCCAGGCGGATCAGCGGTCATTCGAATGGTGGCTGGGGCGAAGTGACTAGCCGTTTGTTGTGAAGCCGGCCAACGCCAATGCTTCGTTCAAGGTGCTGGCGCGACGGATAGTGCAACCAGAGTGAATATCAGGTGCGCTTGCCGGAACAATGGCTTGAGTAAAACCAAGGCGTGATGCTTCGTTGAGTCGCCGCACAAGATGACCGACTTGACGCACTTCGCCCGCAAGCCCCACTTCACCAATAACGACAAGGTCTGCTGGCAACGGAATGTTGGAGACTGCAGATACGAGTGCGAGACACATTCCGAGGTCTGCGCCGGGCTCTGTGAGTTTCACTCCGCCAACAACAGATGCATACACCTCGTGCGCGGACAAACTGATGCGCGCACGACGTTCAAGCACTGCAAGCAACATTGACAAACGACCTTGGTCGAGACCTTGTGCACTGCGACGAGCAGGGACTGATGCACTGACTTGATTGGTGAGTGCTTGCAGTTCTACTAACAACGGCCGTTGACCTTCGATAGTGGGGACAACAACGGAACCAGGAACACCTGTGCGACGATCAGTGAGGAACAACTGGCTGGCATCGGGAACACCAATGAGGCCGGCTTCAGTCATTTCAAACAAACCGAGCTCGTTGGTAGGGCCGAAGCGGTGTTTTGCTGCACGCATGAGGCGCAGCGCATTGTGACGCTCGCCCTCGAATGACAGCACAGTGTCGACAACATGTTCAAGAACGCGCGGGCCTGCGAGGCCACCATCTTTGGTGACATGACCAACAAGTACTACAGATATATTGCGACGTTTTGCTTCTTGCACTAACCGATGTGCGCACCCGCGTACCTGCACAACAGAACCTGGCGACGAACCAAGTTCTGGGTCGACCACGGTTTGGATGGAGTCGATGACAACAAGTGACGGAGAAATTTTGTCGATGGCAGCAATGATGTTCGGTAATGACATTTCGGGCAGCAACCACAAGTGTGGGCTAATGGCACCAAGACGGTCTGCACGCAGGCGCACTTGTTGCGCGCTTTCTTCAGCGGTGACATACAGAGATGGCCCTTTTGCTCCGGCAAGAAGTTGCAGTAGCAACGTGCTTTTACCGATTCCGGGTTCACCACCAAGCAACGTGACAGAGCCAGGAACGAGACCGCCACCGAGTACGCGATCAAGTTCATCAATACCTGTTGGCACAGGATCTGATTCGTTGGGGTTCACATCGCCGATAGGTGTTGCAAGACCAGGAGGCACAAGTGCAAGACCAGCAGCAAGTGTGACACGCGATTCTTCGGGACCTTCTACTTCTTCAACAAGTGAGTTCCATGCAGTGCAGACGGAACATTGACCAGACCATTTCGGAAATGATGCACCGCATTCGGTGCATCGATGAATGAGTCGAAGTTTTGCCACACCGTGACTTTATATGCGGGGTGTGGGGCGTCGTCTATTACGGGCGCGCAACACCATAAAGATGAGGACCACCGAGCCAATTATCCACAGATACAACAAACCAAGGACTAAGACTTTGGCAAATCGCGAAATACTGGAGGCGACATCAACGTTGGTGACACTGGTTGCGAGGCTTGTTGGAGTGCCATCCATTGGTACTCGCCATGAAATAACACCATCGGCAGTTTGACCGGTGGTGCTGTTGACCTTGCCAGGCAAAATGGCATTGAACGTGATTCCCACTGCGTCGCCAAGGTCGAGGCCAGCTGCTTGCACGTCTGCTGCATACGGCGCTCCGCCAAGAAGATTCAGAGTGGCGTCGTCGGCGAATGCGTTAAGGCCGCCATTGACTTCAAGTCTGCCGGCCAAGGTGTAGGTGCTGTTGGTGTCTTTGCCGGTGCGGGTCATCACCATTTCATGCAATGGCCCACGAGTTCCATTGAGTTGTCCAAGCAATGTGGTTGCCTCTGCTGGCCCAAGAAAATCATGAGTCAGTGTGATGGTGAGTCCGCCATCTTTCGTATCTGTTGGCCCTTGCACTTTCCAACCAGCAGCAACAAGGTCATCAGTTCGAACATCTGCCTTCAGGCCAGGTGCTTTCGCAACGATGTCTTTATCAGCAGTGATGACGACCGAAATGGTGCCAGTGCCGTTTGGTTTTACTGCAAGCGTGATGTCAGTGTCGACACGACATGACGAGAGAACAACAACAGCAGCGATTGACGCCGCAATACGAGTAATTATCTTGCGGGTCACTCGACAGGAGCAACAGTGTCACCAGCGAGTGGAGACTCGCTTGGTGCAACGATTCCTTCAACAGCGAGGAAGGTCATACGACGCTTACCGACATTGTCTGGGTCATCTTCTGTGTCAACAACGATGATCTGGCCAGCGGTGAATTGCTTGTACAAAATCTTTTCAGATAGTTGATCTTCGATTTGACGCTGAATGGCGCGACGCAAAGGACGTGCACCCATCTGCGGGTCGTACCCAACCTCTGCCAGGAACTCTTTTGCTGACTGCGTGAGTTCGAGACCAAGACCTTGCGATTCAAGTTGGCCGGTGAGGCGCTTGATCATCATGTCAACCATTTGAACAACTTCAGCTCTAGCCAATTCATGGAACACAATTGTTTCGTCAATACGGTTCAAGAATTCTGGACGGAAGTGCAACTTCAATGCGTCGTTGACTTTGTCTTTCATGCGCTCGTATGAAACAGCTTGATCACCAGTGGTGAAACCAAGATTTGCTTTACGCAAGTCTTGAGTACCCAAGTTGCTTGTCATGATGATGACGGTATTACGGAAGTCAACACTGCGGCCTTGGCTGTCGGTGAGACGACCTTCTTCAAGGATTTGCAACAACGTGTTGAACACGTCGGGGTGAGCCTTTTCAATTTCGTCGAACAGAACAACAGAGAATGGCTTGCGACGCACTGCTTCAGTAAGTTGGCCGCCTTCTTCGTAGCCGACGTATCCCGGAGGAGAACCAACGAGACGACTGACGGTGTGCTTTTCCATGTACTCAGACATGTCGAGCGTGATGAGCGCTTGATCATCACCGAACAAGAACTCAGCAAGAGTCTTTGCAAGTTCTGTTTTACCAACACCAGTTGGTCCGAGGAAGATGAACGAACCACTAGGGCGACGAGGATCTTTCAGGCCGGCACGTGTACGACGGATGCTTTGTGAGACAGCTTTAACGGCATCTTCTTGACCGATGATGCGCTTGTGCAGTTCACCTTCCATGTTGAGAAGCTTTGCAGTTTCTTCTTCTGTGAGTTTGTAGACAGGAATACCGGTCCAGATGCTGAGTACTTCGGCAATGGCTTCTTCGTCGACTTCGTCGAACAAGTTGATGCCAGATGCCTTGATTTCAGATTCTTTTTCAGACTTTTCTTCGAGCAATGAACGCTCTTGGTCGCGCAAGCGGCCGGCTTCTTCGAAGCGCTGGTCTTCAATAGCCTTCTTCTTTGCTTCTTGCACTTCAGACACGCGATTTTCAAGTTCCTTCAAGTCAGGAGGTGTTTGCATGCGCTTGATGCGAAGACGTGAACCGGCTTCGTCAATAAGGTCGATTGCTTTGTCTGGCAAGAAACGGTCTGCGATGTAGCGGTCGGCCAAGTTGGCTGCTGCAACGATTGCTTGGTCTGTGATGGTGACGCGGTGATGAGTTTCGTACTTGTCGCGAACACCCTTGAGAATTTCAATGGTGTGAGCAACGGTTGGCTCTTCAACCTTGACTGGCTGGAAACGACGCTCGAGCGCAGGATCCTTTTCAAGATGCTTGCGGTATTCGTCTGTTGTGGTTGCGCCGATTGTTTGCAATTCACCACGTGCAAGCATTGGCTTGAGAATGCTTGCAGCATCGATTGCGCCTTCAGCAGCACCAGCACCTACGAGTGTGTGGATTTCGTCGATGAACAAAACGATGTCACCACGTGTCTTGATTTCTTTCAGAACTTTTTTGAGACGCTCTTCGAAGTCACCGCGGTAACGGCTACCTGCAACAAGTGCACCAAGGTCAAGTGTGTAGAGCTGCTTGTCCTTCAATGTTTCAGGAATGTCGCCAGAAACAATTTTCTGTGCAAGGCCTTCAACGATTGCTGTTTTACCAACACCAGGTTCACCGATGAGAACAGGGTTGTTTTTTGTACGACGAGAAAGAATCTGCATTACGCGCTCAAGTTCGCGAGTACGACCAATGACGGGGTCGAGTTTCTTTTCGCGTGCTAACTGAGTGAGGTTGCGACCGAACTGATCGAGAATTTGGCTTCCACCTTTTTCGCCTGCTTCTTCTTTGTTGCCTGGGGCTGCTGCACTACCGGCAGCTTCACCTTTAGTTCCTGGGCCCTGAGAGCCAGAGAGCAACTGAATAACTTGCTGGCGAACTTTGCCGAGGTCTGCGCCCAACTTCACGAGAACTTGAGTTGCTACGCCTTCGCCTTCGCGAAGAAGACCGAGAAGGATGTGCTCGGTGCCGATGTAGTTGTGACCTAATTGAAGAGCTTCACGTAATGAAAGTTCAAGAACCTTTTTCGCGCGAGGAGTGAAAGGAATATGACCTGAAGGTGATGAACCACCCTGGCCAATGATTTCTTCGACTTGAGCACGTACTGCATCAAGAGAGATGGACAAAGACTCAAGTGCCTTTGCTGCAACGCCTTCACCTTCGTGAATCAGTCCAAGCAGAATGTGCTCGGTACCAATGTACGAGTGGTTGAGAAGGCGCGCCTCTTCTTGGGCAAGGACAACAACCCTGCGGGCACGATCTGTAAAGCGTTCAAACATGTGGGGCCACCCCATTCGGAATCGGTGGATATTGAAAGAAAGTGTATCGGTACGGCACGGGAGTACCCCTGCAGAACCCGTAGTCTAAAAACCGTGATTATGTCGCCGCTTCTTTCGTTGCCTTTTATGGAAAACGACCGCCAACGGGTGGAAAAGGCTCTGGTGGCATCGGTCACCACAAATGACGCATATATGACCGAAATTGCGTCGCATCTCATCTCGGCAGGCGGGAAGCGATTGCGCCCTATTTTCGCAATTGCTGGTTCCCAAGTGGGTAATGACCTTATTGCAACTGAGGAAGCTATTGCGGGCGGTGTTTCGTGTGAACTTGTTCATCTTGGTTCTCTGTATCACGACGACGTGATGGACGAATCCGACATGCGTCGTGGAGTTGAGACTGTGAACGCAAAATGGGGAAACTTGCAAGCCATTTTGGCCGGCGACTTTTTGTTGGCAAAGGCCTCAGAAATCGCCGCTTCTCTTGGCACGGAAGTTGCCGCATTGTTGGCACGGACAATTGGTCGCCTGTGTGAGGGCCAAATTGAAGAATTGCGCCATACATATAACGTCGAGCGCACCGTTGATTCGTATCTTGATTCCATTGATGGCAAGACCGCAGCCTTGTATTCCACCGCGGCTCGTATTGGTGGTTTAGTTGCCGGCCATGATCGTGCTGTTGTTGATGCTCTGACTTCTTATGGCACTGCGTACGGCATGGTGTTCCAAATAGTCGACGATGTTTTGGACCTCACGGCTACTGACGAAGAACTTGGTAAGCCCGCTGGCAACGATATGAAAGAGGGCGTGTACACATTGCCTGTTTTACATACGTTGGCAAAGGGCGGCAAAGACGCAGACACGCTGAAGTCAATTCTTGGAAAGCCTTTGACGGTTGAAGAACGCGACACGGTGCTGAAGATTGTCCGCACGAATGGTGGCGTTGAAGTAGCTATCGAAAAAGCTCGTGCGTTTGTTGCCGATGCCGAACGTGCATGCGACGCATTGCCAAAGGGCATCACCGCTGACGCAATGCGAAAGGCCACGGCCGCTCTACTAGCAACCGTGGCCTAACCCAACGTTTTTATCGACCCACTAGGGGTTGTTCACATCAGCGAAAGATGTACACATCAGCGCGGCGGTTTTTCGCCTGAGCTGCTTCAGTCTTCTGTGTTGCATTTGGTTGGTTGCCGGACTGAGCGACGATTTCAATCGCTGCTGTAACACCAGCTTTCTTAAGCGCAGCTTTTACAGCAGTGGCACGCGCACGGGAAATTGCAAATCTGAATTGACTGATATTTGTGAGAGAGGCAGCGTGACCAATTACAACAACTCGACTTGCGTTCTTGGCTGCTTTTGCAATCTTTTGAACTTGAGCTATACCTGCCGCATTCAATACTGCAGATGCTTGTTTGAACATAACTGGGCTGGCAACAGTTGGCACAGAACCAACTCGAACATTTGATGCCTTTACGGTTGTGCTCATTGAGCGAACAACAGCTTTAGTTTCCTGATCAATGATTTGAACAGAGCAACGACCGCTATTCACTAGAAGCACGCTGGTTGTGAGACCCACACAAACTTTTGGTGTGAAAGTACGGATATCAAGAAGAGCCGCGTCCTTTGTAGAAAGAACTTTCAGAGCAGTGTTTTTCTGTACCGCAGTTGGCAACTTCTTTGAATACACCACTGAGTCGATGCGATTCGGCGTGACGCGCACTGCAGCGGCTACTCGGGGAAGAGTCGTTGTTGTGGTTGTGGGAGCAACAGTTGTTGTGGTTGTGGGAGCAACAGTTGTTGTGGTTGTTGTGGGTGCAATTGTGGTTGTGGTTGTTGTGGGTGCAATTGTGGTTGTTGTTGGCGCAACTGTGGTTGTTGTAGGTACTTGTGCAACTCCAATGTCACCATCGCTGCCTGCTGTCACACCTTGTGCTGCATCCCATGTAAATCCGAGGAATCCAGCGGTTTGAGATCCGAGGGTGGCGACATTTGTTACGTAACCAGTTCGTCCAGTTGCATCGACATACGAGGCTCCGGCGGATGTGCCGGCGCACGGCGCATTCTCGGCTGCGCTGAATGACCCTGGTGCTCCGAGGCCACTTGTTCCGTACGTGGTGAGCAATCCTGAATCAAACGACAACAGATACGGGTAATACGACTGGGTAATAGTCGCAGTACTTGAGCAAATGTTCATGTTTGTGCCTGTGGAAGCTGATGCCAAACCGGCGAAGTACAGAGTGTCTCCAGCGCTGACAACACCGAGGATGCTGTAGTTCATACGAACTGTTGTGCCTCCGACAACGATTGTTGAAGGGAGAGTTGACAATGACTTGAGTCCGTTAGTACCAAGTGTTGTATCGAGAATTCCATTGGTAAGCCGGATAGCTGAGGTGGTTTGTGTCATTCCCATTGTACGAAATAGGCCATTCCAACGACCAAGTGGGTCGATTATCCAACGTGGCACGTACGCACTGTCTCCGGTACCAATCGTCTGGGTCGTCAGCGCTGTTCCGTTTGCCGTGTATGGCGTGATTTTATGTGTGTACACGGAGCTCATTCCACTACTGCAGCCGTCGTAACCCGTATACAAACTGTTCGTTTGCCAAGTGGGAAGCGTTGTGGAACGTGCGAACTCACTATTGATGACTACTAAGTATGGGGCCGTAGATGTGAGAGAAGTAACACTGCTATCGACGCTGTTGGAACCAGGTCCCGCAGAGACGCATGAGGTGTCTGTGTTAAATGTTATGACGCGACCGTTTGTACCAAATGATGTATCAATCACAAGGGACGAATTTGACGGGATGAGGCCTACCAAAAGAGATGTCGTATATTCCTTCAACACACCGGCTTGATTTGATGTGTTGATTGCCGCTGAGTTTGAGTATCGGCATGTAAGCCCGAAAAAGATTGAGCCATTTGGTCGGAACTGAAAGGAGGAACTATTGACCGAGGGATACGAGAGTGTCGCCGAATCTTTAGTTGCTCCGGTACCCGCGACGCACTGATCTCTTCCTATTTCAGTGGATGAATATGCAGAATAATTCGCAACGGTAGAACCAAGACTGAGGTCAACGCTTGTTAAGAACACAGAACGAGCGGTAACCGCGCCTGTGGAAAGTGAACCTATTGCAAAACTAAGAACCGATTGATCCAAACTGCCTGTAGCTCCCTTTAATGAACGTGTGTACAGAATTGCGTACTTGTCTTGAGTTTCGCTGACTATGACTGTTGCATTTCCACAGTTGGTAGATGCGCCTGAAGAAACACAATTCGATTGCGCTGATGTTGGGTAGGCAAATTCGTCACCAAGATCGACTGCACCAAATGTTGCATCAATAGTGAGATCGTTCTTGACCTTCCATAGATAGTTATGCGCACCAGCAGTTGCTTGGACTCGACCAAACGCAAGAAATGAATCTGTCTTTGGCAGACGAACCAGGCGGGTGGGTGTTGCGCCGGCGATTACGGATGGCGCAATGACGGCAGATGTGTTCTGGGTTACATCGCCGGGGGCAGCACTGGCTACCGAGGTGGTTAGCACGACACCAGATGCAACAAGTGCAACGGACATGAGTAGGGACGAAATACGGCGCACGGTGGCCTCCATTAGGTAGAAACCCCGCAAAATGGGGCTTATGTACCTTAGACCAAATTCCTAGAACATTTGTACAAACCTGAATTAGGGGTGTGTGATTGATGTCCCATAAGGATTTCCAATGGGAAGAAGGATTTGCTGGGGCTAGGCCAGAAGGGCGCGGGCCGCGGCGAGGCCGCTAAGAGCTGCACCTTCGACGCGGGGGCCGGCAAAGGCATCGCCGGCAATTGCCAACGTGCCAGAGTCATCAACCCAGCAGGCATCTGGCCACAACTTCTTCGGAATGGCAAAACGCCACTTCTTCATCTCGCTTGACGCAACCACTGCATTGCCGATCCATGGGGTTGCGGCTTCAAGC
>CAMDBY010000045.1 GCA_945889575.1 Bifidobacterium breve | reverse complement strand
AAGGAATCACCGCCATCATCGCGGTGAAACTGCGCGAACCACAGTTTGAAGGCCAGACCAAAGCCAAGCTGGGTAACGTTCCTATGCGTTCTTTCGTGCAGAAGTCCACCAACAAAAACTTGGCAGAGTGGCTTGAAGAGAACCCCGCTGAAGCGAACCGTGTTGTGAAAAAAGCCGTGTCGGCTGCGCAAGCTCGTCTCGCCGCAAAAAATGCTCGTAACGCAGTGCGTCGTAAGACCGCACTTGCTGGTGCAGGCATGCCAGACAAGTTGAAAGATTGCTCAAGCGGTAAACCCGAAGAGAGTGAATTGTTCATCGTGGAAGGTGACTCAGCTGGCGGCACCGCGGTTGATGCTCGCGATCCTCGTACGCAAGCAATCTTGCCGATCCGTGGCAAAATTCTGAACGTTGAACGCGCTCGTCTCGACAAGATGCTGAACAACAACGAAATTCGCGCACTCATCACCGCTATTGGCGGCGGTGTTGGCGAAGAGTTCGACGCATCAAAGGCGCGCTATCACAAGATCATCGCGCTCGCAGACGCTGACGTTGACGGCAGCCACATTCGTACATTGCTTCTGACGTTCTTCTATCGCCAGATGAAACCAATGGTTGAAGCCGGCTACATCTACATTGCACAACCACCGTTGTATTCAACGGAAGTGGGCAAAGAAAAGGTGTATCTGAAAGACGACCAGGCAAAGGCCGCGTTCCTCGCTGATAAACCCCAGCACAAAAAAGAATTCCAACGCCTCAAGGGTCTTGGCGAAATGGACTGGGAAGAACTAAAGAGCACCACCATGGATGCCATGACACGCACACTGTTGCAAGTCACCGTGGAAGAAGCAGCAATTGCAGACGAAACAGTCAGCGTGCTCATGGGTGACGACGTTGACAGCCGTAAACAATTCATCATTACCAACGCGCGTGACGTGCGAAACCTCGACTTCTAATTTCGGTAGGGCCTGACTATGAGTGACAATCCAAACCTGTTTGATCAAATCCAACCAGTACCACTGCAAGACGAAATGGAACGTTCGTTCCTTGACTACTCAATGTCAGTCATCATGTCGCGCGCACTGCCAGACGTGCGAGACGGCTTGAAGCCAGTTCACCGCCGCATTATTTGGGACATGGAACAACAGGGCTTTCGTCCTGACAGACCATTCGTCAAGTGTGCTCGCGTAACGGGTGACACCATGGCGCGATATCACCCACACGGTGACGGCGCTATTTACGACGCGTTAGTACGTATGGCACAGCCATTCTCATTGCGTCATCCGCTTATTGACTTCCACGGAAACTACGGCTCGCCAGACTTTGGTCCTGCTGCTGCGCGATACACCGAAGCACGTTTGCATTCATTAGCAATGCGTTTGCTCGACGGCATCGACGAAAACACTGTCGACATGATTCCGAACTACGACGGAACATCAGAAGAACCACAAGTACTTCCTGCACGTTTCCCGAACCTTTTGGTCAACGGCAGCCAAGGTATTGCTGTCGGAATGGCAACGTCTATTCCTCCACACAACTTGGGTGAAGTCATTGATGCAACCATGCATCTCATTGATAATCCGCAAGCAACTCCTGATGACCTCATGAATTTTGTGAAAGGCCCTGACTTCCCATCGGGCGGAAACATTCTTGGTCGCGCCGGAATCATGGACGCATATCGCACAGGCCGCGGAAGCATCAAGACTCGCGCCAAAGCAGTCATTGAGGAAAACCGTCAAGGCCGTATGGAAATTCAAGTGACGCAACTTCCGTACCAAACAAGTTGTTCGTCAATTGCTGCTCGCATCGTTGAACTTGTTGATGGTGGTCAACTTGACGGCATTGCTGACGTGAACGACGCATCTGCCGGTGGAAAGACAAGCCTTGTTATTTTGTTGAAGCGCGATGCAAACGCAAACGTTGTTCTCAACAACTTGTTCAAGCTCACATCGTTGCAGAGTAGTTTCCCTGTGAACATGGTTGCATTGGTCGATGGCGTGCCTCGTACCATCAACTTGGCTGATGCATTAAACGGTTATGTACGACACCAACTTGAAGTTGTTACACGTCGTACACAATTCCGTCTTGATAAAGCACGCGATCGCAGTCATATTCTCGAAGGCCGTCTGAAGGCACTCAATGTCATCGACAAGCTCATCAAGTTGATTCGCGAGAGCGAAGACCCCGCAGCAGCAAAAGCTGCGTTGATGGCAGAACCATATGAGTTCTCCGAACGCCAGGCCGTCGACATTCTCGACATGCAATTGCGTCAACTCACACGTTTGTCACGCATTGACTTGGAAAAAGAACTTGCAGATGTTCAAACACGTATCGCAGAGTACGAATCAATTCTTGCGTCCGACGAAAAATTGCGCAATGTCATCAAAGACGAACTCATTGATGTGCGCAAAACATTCGCAACCGACCGTGTGTGCCACATCATTAACGACAGCGGCGAAATGGCACTGGAAGATCTTGTCGACGACAAAGAGCTTGTAATCGTTATGACTAACGCTCAATACGTCAAGGCTGTTCCTGCTGCGCAATTCCGTGCACAAGCACGTGGTGGCCGTGGCGTCAAGGGCGCAACGTTGAAAGAAGACGATCTTGTTCGCCGCGTTATCTTCACCACATCGCATGCGTATCTGTTGTTCTTCTCGAACCGCGGCCGTGTGTACAAGTTGCGTGCAGCTGATATTCCAGAACGCGAACGTTCTGCAAAGGGAATTCCCATTGTCAACTTGTTGCCAATGCAGCCGGGCGAAATCGTTCAAGCCATCATTGACACGCGCGAATTCCCGGGTGAGCGGTTCTTGTTCTTCGTCACGAAGTCTGGTCAAGTCAAAAAGACTGCATTCGACGCATACAACTCAAGCCGCCGTGATGGTCTCATCGCACTCGGCTTGAAAGAAGATGACGAACTAGTACGAGTCATTGAAACATCAGGCGACGACGACATCTTTATTGCAAGCCGTAGTGGTCAAGTCATTCGCTTTAGTGAAAATGAAGTTCGACCAATGGGCCGCACAGCAGCTGGTGTGCGCGGAATGCGTATGAAGCCGGGCGACGAAGTGGTGTCTGCAGACCCAGGCCGTGGCGATGATGCGTTGCTCATCGTTACTGATGCTGGTTATGCAAAGCGCACACAGATTGTTCACTTCCCACGTAAGGGACGCGGAACACAAGGCGTCATTGGTGTCAAAGTCACCGGCAAAAAGGGCAAGGTCGTTGCTGCTTTCATGGTGGGTCTTGAAGATGAAATCGTTGCAATCGCATCAAACGGAGTCACGATCCGTACCGAGGTCAAACAGATCTCCAGTCAAGGCCGCACAGCAACAGGTGTGCGTCTTATGAACCTTGACGACGGAGCAGTAGTTGCCTCGGTTGCGCCAATTCTCTCCACAGACGAGGACTAACTCTTCACGCGGAAGCGTGACCATTTTGTCTTTATGGTGGTGGGCCATCACCGCGGTCGGTGTTGTGTGCATTCTTGGCGTCACCTCGCGATACGGCGACATTGCGCGCGCGCAAAACAATGCTGATGCAGTCGCCCTTGCGTATGTGTCAAGAGATCTGGCTGCGGCACAGATACTTGCTGACGCTTTGCATGTCACCATCGTGGGAACACGTACTGATGGCCCCGTTGTCACGGTCACAATCCGTAGTGGATCACTTGTGGCTACTTCCTCTGCGGAATCAGGGTAGATGTTCTAAAAACTCAACGTGCTGGGCGTTGAGTGATTTCAAGCACTCGCTGAAGTCTGGCGGAAACTCGATCTGTTCCATAGTTGATCCTGCGCAGTTCGAGGGCATGTTGAAGACGGGCCTCACGGGTCTGGGATACCCAGAATTGCTTGTCGGAAATGGCGGCGTCGTCGTGTGATGTCGCGATTTCAATTGTCTTTTTCATCACTCCAACATTCTACCTGTGGGGTGGGAGGCCATTGGCGGGTAAGAGTTTGCACCCATGATCGGGCTCTGCCCTAGGTCGCACAGCCATAGTCAATACACTTCCAGAGTGGCCATGAATACAGAACCTGCGACTCAGCGTCATCGCGTACGCAAAGTCACCCGTGTCATCAGAGATGTTGATGCGTGGAGCGTGTTCAAAGTGGCCATTGTTTTTCATGCCGCCCTGTACATCGTGGTTCTCATCACCGGGTTCTTGCTGTGGAATGTGGGCTCGGCCACGGGCACCATCGACAATGTGGAGCAGTTCTTGGCCTCGTTTGGCTGGGATTCCTTTACTTTCCAAGGGGCCGCGCTGTTTCGTGCCTTGGCGTTTTTTGGCCTCTTTGGCATCGCCCTTGGTGCCGGAATCTGGGTTTTAGCGGCCGTTGTCTTCAATTTGATCACCGAATTGGTCGGCGGAATCAGGGTCACGGTGCTGGAAGAAGAAGTGGTGGCTCGCACGGTTGAGCCTGACCATACCCAAAGGTAGAGTGAGCAGTCCCATACGGGGCTATAGCTCAGTCGGTTAGAGCGCATCCCTGATAAGGATGAGGTCCACAGTTCGATTCTGTGTAGCCCCACCACAAAGAAGGAGTACTTCGTGAAATTCATACGCCAAGTGCTCCTCGCCATCTCCATCGGCGGCATCGTGGCAACAGTGTTGCGCACACGTGGAAAAAGCCCCGAAGCTCCGTCCCAAGGCGGGTGGCGCGAGGTCACCCCTCAGCGCTAATCACTATGAGCACTCCCGCAAATTTCGAGATCGGGATCATTGGTTCTGGAGTGGTGGGCACTCGCGTTGCGGCCCAACTGCACACCCTTGGGTATCGACCTCGTATCGCGCCTTTGCGTCACGCCACCGACCTGTTTGATTGCAGTGTTGTTGTACTTGCCCATGGTGCACCGCATTCTGCATTAGCCGCCACTTTTGTTGCACAAGGTATCGCAGTTGTTTCTGTCAGCGACAACTTGGCAGATGTATTGGCACTGCTTGATATTCAAGACAGAGCAATAGCGCGCAAGGTGCCAGTCATTATTGGTGCTGCATGTTCACCCGGCATGACTGGTTTGCTAGTTCACCACGTCACTCGCGCATTTGAATCAATCGACGAAGTACATGTTGCTGTGCACGGAACAGGTGGCCCGCAATGTGCTCGCCAACACCACGACAGTTTGGCTGGTGTTTCTATTGGCTGGCATGAAGGTGAATGGTTACAACGACCAGCAGGCAGCGGTCGCGAACTCTGCTGGTTTCCAGACCCTGTCGGTGCACGCGACTGTTATCGCTACGCAAGCCCAGAGCCTGTATTGCTGCAACGCATCGCGCCATCGTTGCAACGCATCACTGCACGAGTATCGGCAACACGTCGTGACCGTTTAACTGCACGCCTACCAATGTTGTCGCCTCCGCACGCAGAGGGAACCCTTGGTGGCTTGCGTGTTGAAGTGCGCGGCGTGCGAGACGGAATGCGCCCTGTGGAAATTGTGGGTATTGCTGAACGCGTTGCCACGATTACTGGGTCAGTAGCTGCGCAGGCTGCTCGTGTGTTGATGAATGGCGTAGTACAGCCGGGAGTGCACAACTTGGGTCAAGCCGAAGTTCCGAACGACGACATTTTGGACGGCGTGCTGGATAGCGGCACGATATTGCATCAATTCATCGGAAAGTAAATATGAACGCTCCCATACTCGGAATCATTGAAGGGTTTTATGGCGAGCCGTATTCACACGATGTGCGCCTCGAAATATTCGATGTGATGGCACAGTGGGGCTGGAACTCGTATGTATGGGCTGCAAAATTAGAACCGCGCCATCGCGAACTATGGGATCAACCATTTACACCTGAAGAGCTTGAACAATTTGCCGAATTATCATCACGACACGACAGCGTAAATTTCGTTATTGGTCTCACGCCAGGCTCTGGTGCAACAAACGAGCAAGTCATCAACAAGTTGCGACCAGCAGTTGATGCAGGTGCAGCAGCAGTGGTGTTGTGCTTCGATGATTTGCCGGTATTGAATGCTGCAGCCGATCACCAGCGCATCGCACACGCCGTACGTGACGCATTGAATGTTCCCGTGTGGATTACACCAACGCATTACGCGGGCCTCACATCTTCTCCGTACCTTGATGCACTGTGCGAAGGTCTTGGTGATGACATTGAAGTGATGTGGACCGGAAATTACGTAGTGAATGACACCATCACGGTTAACGATGCCATTGCACGCCGCGAAGTAACAGGTGGTCGTGCACCATTGGTCTGGGATAACGCACCAGTGAACGACGCGCTGATGCATGCACACATGCATCTCGGGCCACTGCAGGGTCGTGAACAAGGGCTGCAGAACGTATGTAGGGGTTTCTTGTGGAACCCCATGGTGGAACCACGCGCATCAATGCTGATGCTTGAATCTGCTGCGGCATGGTGGCGCGGCGATGATGCACTGGCGGCGTGGAACACAACAGTTGATCGTGATGGGTGGCGCATGCTTGCTGAGGCAACTGCGTATCGCGGTGATCTGCATTGGCCAGGCGAGACACCATCACGTGAATGGTGGGAAAAAGTTCGCGACATGCCTGACATGAAAGACGAAGTGATGCCATGGGTGCAGGCGGCTCGCTCTGGCGCACGTGTTGCGGTCGCGGCTCTTGCAATCATCGAAGCCGACATTGCATCATTGCCGCAGGAAGACCTTGCTCGTCTCATGCGTCCTCTCATGGAATGGCAACCGCATCGCATTGCTCCGGCGTTCACGCTTGGTCGTGGCCCGCGACAGCGTCCTCTTGCAACTCAGAACGACCAAGGCAAGTTTGTCCTTCGGCCCGGCTCTATTGCTGACTCTGAATCACTGGTGGACTCTTTGGTGCACACAGCGTTGGCACGCATCTAAACCTGATTCTCACTCATTCTCGATAGCGTTGGAAGCATGGCAACGCATCAACACGCAGCAGATTCTGTGGCAGCTGACGATGTCGCGCATCATGTAGCTACGAAGCTGGCTGAGATCGGCCAACGTTTTACGTCTGGCAGGCGAGACATTGTTGCGGCATTGTCTGGCGCGGATCGCCCGTTATCGATTCCCGAAATCTTGTCAAGCACATCAGGGCTTGCGCAATCATCGGCATATCGCAACTTGTCGGTGTTAGAAAACGCCGGCGTCGTTATTCGCGTCATCACCACCGATGAATGGGCTCGTTATGAACTCAGCGAAGCAATCATGGGCCATCACCACCACATGGTGTGCAGCGTGTGTGGATTTGTTGCAGATGTGCGAATACCTGATGATATTGAACACACGCTTGATGAGGCGTTAGGACTTGTTGCACAACGGGCAGGTTTTGCGATGGCACATCACCGATTAGATGTGGTGGGAGTATGTAAATCATGTCGGTAAGAAATTCTGTAGCGGGCGAAGCCCCTTTCGTGTTGCCAGGAAAAATTGTCGATGTACCAGGTCGTGGCGAAATGTTCGTCCGCCATCATCAACACTCTGATTCATCTGCACCAACACTGTTGTTGTTGCATGGTTGGACCGCTTCATGTGACTCGCAGTTCTTTTCTGCCTACGAAGAACTCGCCAAACACTTTTCAATCATCGGAGTTGACCATCGTGGCCATGGCAGGGGATTACGACCAAGTGTTCCGGTGACATTAGAAGATTGCGCAGATGATGCAGCCGCAGTGGCCAAAGAACTTGGCGCTACATCAGTAATTACAGTCGGCTATTCCATGGGTGGGCCCATCAGTTTGCTGACAGCGCAGCGTCACCCAGAACTGGTCAGCGGCATGGTGTTGCAGGCAACGGCACTTGAGTGGAGCGGAACACCCCGCGAACGACGCAGGATGCGATTCATTGGGCCCATGGCGCACTTCATTAGTCGCCCACGAGTTCTTCGCTTCTTTTTCAATCGGACATTGCCGCGCGGACATGAAAACCGTCGCTATGTCTCCTGGATGATTGCGGAAAACCGACGTAATGACCCGTGGATGATTGCTGAAGCAGGTAAAGGGATTGCGACATTTGATGCACGTGGATTCGCGAGCACATTACGCAAACCCACAAGTTTTGTTTTGACGTTGCGCGACACCGTGGTGTTGCCGCACAAACAACACGCACTTGCTGCTGCAGTTTCTGCACAGATTCTGGAACTAGACGGCGATCACATGGCACCAATTCTGATGCCGCGCGAATTTGCTATAGCTACTCGCCAGGCTGTGAATCTGGTTGTTGCTGCAAGACAGCAGCGTTGAGTTTCTCAAGCGCTTCGGTAATTGCATCTGTTTGTTCACGCAGGTCTTCCATAGTGACTAGGTCTGCCAAAACCAAACGAACACCGGCTAATTCGCGTGCCAAATACTCAGTATCTGCTTGTGTTCGTGCTGCCAAACCGCGGTCGCGTTCCAGCTGTTCGTTGTCACGATCTTCTTGACGATTTTGTGCAAGCAAAATAAGCGGTGCAGCGTATGACGCCTGCAACGACAAAATAAGCGTGAGGAAGATAAACGGATAACCGTCGAACTGAAATGGTTTGTAGATATTGACAATGACCCACGTGACAACCACGAATGACTGGATAACTAAGTAACGGCCTGTGCCCAAGAAACGTGCGATGGATTCGCTGAAAGAACCGAATGCATCTGGGTCGTAGTGAATACCAACGCGGCGACGCTGGCGTGGGGTTGTTAAGTCGGTGCGGCGCTTCATGACGTAGCCGCCTGACGCCTGCGCTGTCTCCAGTCAGCAGGCAACATACGGTCAAGAACGTCGTCCACTGTGATTGCGCCCAATAAATGTCCGGCATCGTCACACACACCTACAGCAAGCAGGTTGTACGACGCTAAGAACTCTGCAACTTCACGGTCCGATTGGTTGGCAGTAACGGTTGGTTCGTTCGCAACACAACGGCCCAGTTCCGTGCTTGGCGGTTCGCGCAACAAACGCTGCAAGTGCACAACCCCAAGGTATGTACCCGTTGGTGCTTTAAATGGTGGTTGTGTAATAAACACTTGTGCCGCAATAGAGACAAGCCATTCAGGGTCACGTACTTGCGCCAATGCTTCAGCAACGGTGGCATTAGAACCCATCACAATAATTTCTGGTGTCATCAATGCACCAGCAGTACCTGGCGCGTATGACAGCAGTGAACGCACAACATCAGCGTCATCGTCATCCATTGCTTCCAGCACGCGAGAACGTTGTTGCGCGGGCATCTCTGCCAACAAGTCGGCAAGGTCGTCGAATTGCATTTCTTCCAACACGTCGATGAGGCGATCCATATCAAGGTTTGCAATCAGCGCCAATTGTTCGCTCTCTGGCATTTCTTCCAGCAAGTCAGCAAGACGATCATCGTCCATTTCTTTTGCCAACAACTGACGTTGTGCAAATGGCAACGCACGCACCACGCCGGCCACGTCGCTTGGGTGCATGTCGCGAAGACGTGCAGCTTCAGCCGCCATTTCGGTAGCGGGCGCAAACAGTGTGCTCACGTCGGTCCAGTCGACCAAGCGGTACGTAGAGCGACGCCCAAGAACCCCACGGCGGGTGAGGCGCACTTTGGAGACTTCCCAGCCCGATTCACGGGCGCCGACGGTGGGACGCAAGGCGACATCGCTGATCGACTCGCCATCGAGGCGCTTATCGATGATGTCGCGGCCAAGCATGTGTTCGCCAGGTCGTGGCTTGAAGGGGTTCAGGTCCACGTCCCAGCTGCGTAGGCGGGCGCCTTCGGTATCAAGGGACGAAATGCGGTTGGCGTTCACAAAAATGCGACGGCGCTGGCTGGTGGCCACAAAACCGGTGACCCGTGGGGCGTCGCCGCTACGGCCAGGAACCACCACAATGTCGTCAATACGGCCAATTGCAGCCCCGCCCGCATCGAGGAGGGGTAAGCGCATGATTCGAAATGCGTAAATCAAGTCGCTTGCCATGAAGCAAGGGTACCCCTCTGTCCCCGCGGAAGGTGGGTGATTAGAGTTCTCTCTCTGCCATCTCCCGATAACCTGACCGAGCCGTAAATACGGGGACGTAGCTCAATTGGTAGAGCGCCTGCTTTGCAAGCAGGAGGTCGTGGGTTCGATTCCCATCGTCTCCACCATTCGCCGTGCCGTTACCCTTCACCCTCTGTGAATCCCTCGGCCGTACTCCTCATTTCTTGTCCTGACCAGCCGGGCATCGTGGCTGCTGTCGCTACCTGGGTTGGCTCTGTGGGCGGCAACATCGTTCATGCAGAACAACACACTGACGTTGCTGATGCCATGTTTTTTCAGCGAGTGGAATTCACACACGCAGGCACAACACCTATTGACACTCTCGCAGCAGGTTTTGCACCTCTTGCATCACATTGGAATATGTCGTTCACGCTTGATGCATTGCCGTGGAAGCCACGCACTGCAATTTTGTGTTCAAAGCAATTGCATTGTGCGGCTGACCTATTAGCGCGCACTACTTATGGCGATCTTGGTCTTGACATTGCTGCAGTGATTTCAAATCATGTTGATGCACAATCACTTGCGACATCATTCTCGCTGCCGTTTCATCATGTCGCAGTATCCGGCACTGCAACTGCACGCGCAGAACAAGAAACACAACTTGGTGCATTGTTGCAATCACTCAACCT
>CAMDBY010000044.1 GCA_945889575.1 Bifidobacterium breve | reverse complement strand
TTCTTGAATACTTGTTTTGGACCGGAGAGATAACTGCCCAACGCCGGCCAAACGATTTTGCGCGCGTGTATTACGCACCACATGAAGTCTTACCCAAAGAAATTTTGAACATGCCAACACCATCGCAAAGCGAGGCACGACGAGAGATGTTGTTATTGGCTGCACGCAGCGTGGGTGTTGGTACAGCGGCTGACTTGTGTGACTATCACAGGCAAAAACCTCAACAAGCAAGGCCTTATTTGGCTGAACTTGTTGAAGAGGGTCTTATTGAACAGGTGCGTGTAGAGAGATGGCGTGACCCTGCATACATGTTGCCTGGGACTTTGCGACCCCGCAGTATTGATGTGCGCGCGCTTGTCTCGCCGTTTGACTCATTGGTGTGGTGTCGACCGCGTATAGAACGATTATTTGATTTTCATTACCGTATTGAAATTTATGTACCCGCACCAAAGCGTGTGTACGGGTATTACGTTTTGCCGTTCGTACTAGGCGATCGCATTGTGGCGCGAGTAGACCTCAAAGCTGATCGGCAGGCAGGTGAGTTAGTTGTGCCAGGAGCGTTTAGTGAAGACGGTGTCGACATTAAACATGTTGCAGCCGAACTAATGAGCGAATTGCGCGAGATGGCAACGTGGCTAGGACTAGATCGCGTACGAATTGGTACGAATGGAGACTTGACTACACCGCTGGCGAAACAAAATCGCCAGAAGTAGCCCACCGAATGGTGGAGGAGATGAGTTGTCCGATTGGTTTGACAACAAGCTGTTCTGTGATTGGCAAGTAGGGCAGTCGCAAATCAGCGCGAGCCCATGTAGGAAGAATGGCAATTGCAGCAGCTGCAATAAGTGAGTACGGAACACGTGCCGCAAGATCAAGTGGTGGCGTGAGCAATAAATATTTTGCTGCATCGCGTGATTCTGTAGTCCCGCTTAGTTCTGGGCGAAACTGCGCAATCTGATCTTTAAGTCCTTGCACTGAAGTTGGTGGAGCTGGCACGCCTAACTTGCGCGCGATGACAGCCATGTCGGCAACGTATGCGTCGTATCCCGCAGTATCCAACCGTGTGGCACCGTATGCCTGGTGTGCACGCATGAAACTGTCAACTTCGGCAACATGTACCCAGCGCAAGAGGTGTGGGTCTGATGCAGAGTACTCACGACCATCGCTTGCTGTTCCTTTAACGCGCTTATGTACATTCACCACAATGTCAACTGCACGTTGTGCAACGTCAGCGGGAGCGAACGATGTTGCAGCTACGAAATCGGCAGTGCGCTGCAAACGTCCCCACGGGTCTCCGCGATAATCGGAATGTTGAGCAACACCGGCCATTGCTAACGGGTGAAGAGATTGAAACAGAAGAGCTCTCATGCCGCCAATGAACATGGATGAGTCTGAATGCACGGTGAAGAGGGGCGACGACTCAGGAAACCATCGGGGACCCGTGGCGTTCATGATGGCATCGCGTTTTTCCTCAGCGTTGTCGCCAATCACACGGTCCCGAAGGGCGGCCGCGATTGCCAGGCGAACCGATTCGACTCGGTCAGTGAAGGCTGCGGGGACTGCGGGCATGTCTCTATCGTGCCATCTACAGGTTGGAATTGCACGGCGAATGCGTCACAGGATGGGGTACCTATACGCTTTCCCACGTGACCGATGCACCAGTCCCAGCAAGCCAATCTTCGCGGATGCCACGATGGGTGCCGCGCGCAGTAGTGATTTTTTGGATGGGGTTCATTGGCACCCTTGTTCTACGGTTCACGTTTCATCGCTTGAACAACTTCCTCATTCTTATGTTGGTCTCCTTGTTCATTGCCTTGGCGCTTGAACCAGCCGTCAACAAACTTGTTGCCAGAGGCAGGGGACGACGTGCATCGACAGGAATGCTGTTGCTGGGACTGCTCGTTATTGTGTTCACGTTCGTGGGGGCGGTGGGCACCATTGTCGGGCAGCAAGTTGCTGATGTCTTGTCGAACAGTGAACAATATGTGAACGACACTGTAAAAATTTTGAATGATACCTTTGGCTCCCAAATTGATGCGGCCTCGGTGAACGAGAGAATTAGTAATCCGACTGGACCAGTTCAGAAGTTCATTGATTCTCAACAGGACAAAGCTTTTGACTTATCGGTGCAAGCACTTGGCGCGCTTTTTCAAATGTTTACCGTGCTGCTGTTCTCGTATTACTTGGTTGCTGATGGGCCACGATTGCGCCGGTCGATTTGTTCTCGGTTGCGGCCTGACAAGCAACGGCAAGTTTTGAATGCATGGGAATTGGCCATTACCAAAACAGGTGGGTATCTGTACTCACGAGCATTACTGGCAGTGATCTCATCGTTCTTCCACTGGATTGCGTTTCAAGCCATTGGAATCCCTGCACCAATCGCGATGGCTTTGTGGGTCGGATTCGTTTCTCAGTTCTTGCCCGTCATTGGCACGTACATTGCTGGCGTATTGCCTTTGGTCTTGACCTTTGTTGAGTCGCCAATAAAAGCCTTGGTCGTTATCGGATTCATTGCGGTGTATCAACAATTAGAGAATTACTTGTTCGCACCGAAGGTGACTGCACGAACATTGGAATTACACCCTGCGCTGGCATTTGGTGGCGCACTTGTTGGCGGCGCTGTTCTCGGGCCAGTTGGTGCCATTCTTGCTTTACCGGCAGTTGCAATGGGTCAGGCGCTTGCCTCGTCATGGGGTACACGTCATGAAGTGATTGATGATCCTTTGACATTCTTACAAGCCACAAAACCTCCTCGTGGCAAGCGACGTTTTCGAAAGTCACCGTCAGCGTGACGGGTGTTTCGCCATCACAGTTTGTGCCAGTCGCAGTTGTATCGCGCAGCGGAGTCGATGAGAGTGTTCATTTTGGTGCCGTGGTCGGCTTAAGCCGAAACGGTGACATTGAGTTTTCACTGGGGGATCCGCATGCGCAGATATTTCCTCGGTCATCTACGAAGCCAATGCAGGCTCTTGCCATGGTGCGTGCCGGTTTATCTCTTCCCGCAGAAAAACTTGCCTTGGTGTGTTCCAGTCACAATGGCGAACCCATTCACCAACAGACTGCACTTGCAATTTTGGCTGAATTCGGACTTGATGAAAGTGCATTAGGCAACACGCACGACTACCCCATGCATACACATTCTGCTCATGATGCAATTCGTGCAGGACTTCCAAAATCCGCACTACAGATGGGATGCAGTGGAAAACACTCCGGCATGGTGGCAACGTGCGTTATCAACGGGTGGTCTGTAGAGAATTACCTTGAACAAGACCACCCATTGCAACAAGCAATTACTCGCACCGTTGCCGACGTAACTGGTCAAGAAGCTTTTGCAATTGGAATTGATGGCTGTGGCGCACCTGCCCATGTTGTTGAACTGGTCGGGCTTGCTCGCGCAATGCGCGCAATGGCCACTGGTGATGCCGGTGATTCCGGTACGCAGATCTATGCAGCGATGTCGCAATTCCCATACATGGTGGGCGGTAAGGGTCGTGATGTGACGACTATTGTGTCGGGCATTAATGGTTTGTTTGCAAAAGATGGTGCAGATGCTGTGTACGCAGCTGCATTGCCCGATGGTCGGGCTGTTGCCCTGAAAATTTCTGACGGGTATGGGCGTGGAACACCGACTCTTCTTCTTGCAGCATTGCAAAAACTTGGAGTTGATATCACGCGTGTTGACAACAGCATTGTGGAAATTGTGCGTGGGCATGGGAAACCAGTCGGTTCAGTACGAGCAATTGGGTTTGACTGAACATGGCTATTCCGTTTGTCCCTCGCATAGATAATGCACCATACGCAGAGATCACTCAGGTGTCGCCGCTGATTCAGCGAGTGATTGCAAAGAATCCATCAAAGTTCAGTTACCACGGAACCGGTACGTACATTCTGGGCACGAACGATGTTGTTGTGATTGATCCAGGTCCGAAGCTTGATAGTCATCGTGATGCACTACGTGCAGCACTTGATGGAAGAAACGTTGTCGGCATTGTTGTAACGCATTGTCATTCAGACCATTCACCGTTAACTGAATGGCTTCATGGCGAAACAGGCGCCACTCGATATGCCATCGGACCACATCGTGTGTATGAAGGTTTCGTCGAAGAAGATGATCATGACTCATCGGAAGACGACCCGGCAGATGCCGTTGAAAAAGATGAAGAGAAGGAAACAACCGACCTCGCTTTTTCTCCTGATGCCGCAGTTATTGACGGTGAGAAATTTCTGGCGACGAAAGAGTTCGCACTTACTGCCGTAGCAACTCCGGGCCACACTTCAAATCATCTATGCGTTTCTATGGATACTGAAGGTGCATTGTTTACTGGTGACCATGTGATGGGTTGGTCAACCACAATCGTGTCGCCACCCGACGGAGACATGCGCCAGTACATGGATTCAATGCGCAAGGTCATTGCGCGCGATGATCGTATTTTGTGGCCAACGCATGGCGGACCCGTTACAGACCCACAGCCGTTTCTTATCGCATATCACGAGCATCGTTTAGAACGTGAACGTCAAATAATTGTGCAGATTGCAAACGGCAATAACACCATTCCGGGAATTGTCAAAGTGTTGTACGCAGCGATTGACAAAAAACTACATCGGCCAGCACGACGCAGCGTGTGGTCTCATCTACGCAAATTGGTCGATGACGGTGTGGTCGCTACGGATGATGGTGGAGAGCCGCGACTACTAGGCTCGTATCATCTAGTCGGCTAGCGCTCGTTTTTTATTCTTGCGTGCCTTGCGGCGACGCATAACGAATCGCAATACACGATCAGTGATGATGGTGAAACCAACGATGATGAGGGTGTACCACCACAGAGGAACACTGTGAGCTTTGTACACCACAAAGTTGATATTGATGCGTGTGGTATTTGCAGCAATGAGAGCAACAATGATGAGAGCACCAACGATGGCGGCGATAGTGCCAAGACCAACGCCTTGATCAATTTCTAGTTCGGATTTGTCATCGTCGATCATGTGAGTTGTCCTTCGTGGTTACTTCACACTGTATTCAATTACCGAATGGCTACTTGACAGCACCTGTTGGCAGTGTCTCAGGGTCAAAAAGTGCAAAGAATTCCTTAGTGGAACCGTTGAGGTGACGATTTGGGTCACCCATTCGATTGTCAATAACTTCGCCCCAACGAGTTGCCTTTCCGAAGTCGCTGTACACAGAGAAATAGGGCCACTGACCATTGATGTCTAGTTCCATACCTGTTTTGCAGCCGAGTACAACAAGCGTGTCTGCCAACATGCCGATGTTTACTTTGCCAACTGCGACAAACATCATGAGGCCGTCTGTACGAAGACAAATGGCTGAACGAAAGTTGTAGACCTTGTTACCAAAATCATTACCCCAATCAACTTTGGGGTAGTTGGCATAGACAGATTTTCCGTTATGTACGAGTGGCGGCAAGTTTTGCCGCAATGACGCCCAGGAACCTTCTTCAGTAATTGTGTCTCCCCATACGCCAACTGTGCTTGTGCCGTCCTGTGAAATTGCAAGCGTGGCGTACCCTTTGCGCATCTTGCGCACAATCTTTCCTTCGGTCACGTAGCCACCTGGTTGATGTTCAAATCGGAATCCACCATTAAAACTGGCGATCAATGATCGCAATGCCGTACCACGAATTTTTGAACCGTTCTTCCAACCTTTGCCACCTGGCATCTCTGTGCCGTTAAACATCGCGGTGTGAACGCGGGTTGGGTCGAAGGTGGCCATTGTGGCAACAACGGAACCAAAGCACCACAGTGGCCGAATTGAAGTGGCATACACGAGTGGTTTTGTACGCACTCGCATGACGGCTTGCCATGTTCCTTCACCGGGCAGTGCTGGAAGAAGTTGTGATGGTATGTCATCTGGCTTACTCGGAATTGTTGTTGAGGTTGTTGTTGTGGTCGTAGCTGTCCCAGGAACAGGAACTGTTGTTGATGTTGTAGAAGTTGTCGTTGTCGTTGATGTGGTCGTAGTTGAAACGGAAGTGACGTCTGAAACGAGCGTTGTCGTGGTGTTATCAATTGGGCACGATGCAGTTGCGACAGTTGGTCGAATTTGTAGTGGCGTGATGATGTCAGGAACGGTGGTGGAAGTTGACGAGTCACTTGGCGACACTGTCACCGTTGTCGAAGTTTGTGCTATCGGATCAATGATTGGTGTGATCGCGAGAGCAAGTGAGTCTGCTGGCGCCACAGATGGTGGGTCATTGTGAAGCCATGCCTCAAGTTTGTCGACGACGGGCCCCATTTTGTTTTCACGTGCCCACGATGCAATGTTTTGTTGCAACGGATCTCGGGGGTGAGCACGAACATACTGCGTGATGGAAAAAGCAACAACTAACAAGAACGCCGCAATGAGGCCGCCAATAACACGGAGAAAGAAGCGGCGTGTCATGCGAATAGAGGCTATGCGCATTACCTAGGAAGCACTGCCCTTATCTCTCAAATGTCTACCGATATAAGCCACAACTACCTGCTGAGTTTCGTTATCGAAATATAAGTGGATGCGAACTAAATGAGTTTTGCGTCCGCGGCGTAGGTGCGCTTCTGCACGAACGGTATGGCCTCGCCAGTCGATGAGGTAATCCTCTTCGTATTTCTGGCGCGCTGTTACTGAAATGGCCGGCACGAAGTCGAGTCCCATTTGTCGGCATGCCAATTTGATACTGGTACCGGTGATTTCACCTGACATCCATGCGCGCGCCACTTCATTCAGGCGGACCAAGTCTTGTAACACACTGACCGGCTCTGGCCCTTCAAGACCTTCACCCGATTCGATTGCCCTGTCGTGAAACACAAGGAATGGGCAATGCAAACGCGCGAGCCGCAACGCCTCGGTCATTGACGGCACGGCACGAACCTGAGCTGTATGTCCCGCTTGCGTTTCAAGTGAAACATTGCGAAGAATTAGTTCATCCAGTTGGCCACCTTTACGTTCTAACTGTGTGCGTTGTTCCGATAACAATCGGTCAGCATCAGCAAGTGCAGCTTCAAGTTCATCTACTGATGCTTCAAGCTGTTCAATGTGTAGGGCTTGCTCTTCGTTTTCTGTTTCTTCGTCTGGTTGTTCACGATCTGGAAGATCAATAATGTCGAAGTCTCGCCGCGGTGGAGGAGGCATGCGTGGCGCTGCGACAGAACGAGCTGCGGTATCTATGACTAATCGAATGATTCGGTGTTGTTCACGCATTTCGTATGCTGCGGGCAATTCGCGACGTCGTGTTATATCTGGTTCAGAATTTCCCGCCCACTGAACAATGATGCAACCAGGTCCGATGAGCGAGTAGTCGGCTAGTTCTGTGAAACCCTTGAGTGCGGCAGCACTTGTTATTTGAAAAACATGAACTAATCCGACAAGTGGGCCAGCACCAATTGCAACGAGAGGTTGAGTGCGTCGTTCATAGTCGATGATTTCAACAATGGCGGGAAGTCGACGACCAGGTGCAAGAATAAATGCTGCAACTTCTTGTCCGCCTAATTCAGTATCGACCAAGGTGGCTGCATCGGTGATGTATCTATTTGCATCTTCTGACGGCACCGCGCGCAGTGCTGTTCGGACTAATTGCACAACACGTGGCGGCAGCATTGGTGGGGTGTATGGCACAACCTTGGCTGTACTAGGAGTTGACACAATACGCACGTCGAACGTCAACACAGTTTCCAACAGCACAACACTGATAGTCAGAGTTTCAACGTGCGTACTGCCAGGAGCACTTTCGGTAATAGTGAGACGAAAGACTGGGTCATCAGACGAGTGACGCGTCCGCACTGTTGTGCCAGGGCCATATGAATCGATGGGGTAGTTCGCGACGAGCCAATCATCAACCACATCAATGAGAGCCATGCGTTGTGAATTACCGCAGTCACGCGTGGCAAGTGACAGTGCGTACGTCGTAATCATCGACGGCTCGAATTGCTACAAGGAGAACTAGCGGTACGGCGTGAGCGCATCGTGAACGAGCGACAAAAGGGAAGTAACTGTGGCTGCGTCATCAGGATCGAGTGTAAGCAAACGGTCAAAGGCAGAAGACTCGAAGTCGATGGCAGGGTGCAACTGGTAGCGCTGATGGGCCGGAAGCGGTGGTTCAGGGGTCTCGAGGCGGGCTGTCCCAGGCGATTCGCGGTCAATCCAGCATTGGGCGGCCGAGCCAAGTGCCTGAATAGTCCAGCCCGTTTCCAGATGGACAGACCATGGTCCTGCCGGCTCGTCGGGAAGGCTGATGGCGTCGGGGGCGTGAGTGACGGGGACCTGCATCCGCATAATTGGCCCGGAATGGTCACGATGATTTACCTCGGCAACCACGGTGTCATGAGCGACGGGCAGCACCATCAGGTCGTCTTGCATACGAGCTGAAGCGTTGTATTGAGTAGGTGTCACCACTTCCCATACCCACGGACGACCACCCGTATCAATGACGGGAACATTCATGCCTACCCATGCGACATCGAGACCAGGCATGGTGACGCGACGCCACGTCAGAGATTCGGGGTGTTCGGCGAGTGATCGTCTCACCCCATCTACAAACGTATGCACGAATGTTCATGTTGGTGTGAAATGGCCCGAGAATGGTGGATACCCCCACGAATGCGAGACTTGAGTCATGCCGATTTTCGAGTCAGATGACATTTCGATCAACTACCAGATCACTGGTGCTGGGCCTCGAGTGTTGTTCTTCAATGGTTCCGGCGCAACATTGCAAGGATCAGAACTTCTTCTTCGTTCGCTTTCGAAAGAATGTGAGGTGCTTGCACATGATCAACGTGGTCTTGGGCTCACATCGATACCTGAAGGTCCGTACACCATGGCGCAATATGCAGCAGACGCTGCAGCACTTCTTGATCATGTGGGGTGGAAGACATGTGCAGTTGTCGGTATCAGTTTTGGCGGAATGGTTGCGCAAGAGTTTGCAGTGACATTTCCGACGCGTGTCGAGCGATTGGCTTTGTTGTGCACCTCAACAGGTGGGGCCGGTGGTTCGTCGTACCCCTTGCATGAACTGGGCGCTTTGTCTGCTGAAGAGCGAGCCGCAAAAATGCCGACGTTAAGTGACACTCGTTTTACTCCTGAATGGCTTGCGTCGCATCCATCTGATGCACAGATGATGAATATGCGTGCTGAACAAGCAGCAATTACAAAGTCCGCTGATGTTATCCGTGGTGAACGTCTGCAGCTTGCTGCTCGCGTAGGTCATGATGTTGCGAATCGTTTGCATCTGATTCCTTGTCAAACATTCGTTACAGCAGGAAAGTTTGATGGAATTGCACCGCCTGTTAACTCAGGGGCCATTGTCGAGCGCGTTTCTGATGCAACAATGTCGTTGTATGAAGGTGGACATATGTTCGTAGCCCAAGATCCCGCTGCAATTCGTGAAATCCGCACGTTTCTCTCAACCGGTGTTCGTCCAGGCACTTAGTAGGTCGATATGACAAAGAATGTTCTGCTGATCACGCTTGATCAATTTCGTGGTGATTGTTTATCGATAGCTGGTCACCCAGTTGTAAAGACCCCCAACCTTGATCGTCTGTGCGAGCGCGGCGTTCGGTTATCACGGCACTACAGCCAAGCATCGCCGTGTTCGCCCGGTCGCGCGTCGTTGTACACCGGCATGTACCAAATGAATCACCGAGTGCTTGCAAATGGAACACCTCTTGATGATGGGTTCGACAATATTGCGCTCGCGGCACGACGTGCCGGGTACACGCCAACTCTGTTTGGATACACAGACCAATCGATTGACCCTCGAGTTACGACAGGTGCCGACGACCCTCGCCTTCAAACATATGAAGGAATATTGCCCGGTTTCGAGTGTGCGCTCGACCTGACGCGACGCATGACTCCATGGCGAGAACTTCTCACCGAAAAGGGATACGACACATCACCAGGAATTTTGCAATTGTTATCAACCGAACATGAACGACCAGTTGATGTCAGCGTCAGTAACTTTCTGACGAATCGGCTTGTTGAATGGATTAGTTCTCAAGACACTGGTTGGTTTGCACACGCGAGTTATCTGCGTCCACATCCTCCGTATTCGGCAGCTGGCGAATTTTCCACAATGTACGACCCATCTTCTGTTGGTCAACCGATTCAGCGTGCTGAAGAAGTACACCCGTTCCATGAAGTGATGTTGATGCTTGACGCTACAAAGGCGCCCACCGACCCTGATGAGATGGCTCATATGCGTGCGCAGTATTTCGGGATGATCAGCGAAGTTGATTACCAACTTGGGCGGCTATTCGATTCATTAGTCGAATCTGGCGAGTGGGACAACACAGTCATTGTCGTCACTGCTGATCATGCAGAGATGTTGGGTGATCATGGATTGCGCGAAAAAGTTGGCTATTGGGAAACAAGTCAACACATCATCGGAATCGTTGCTGACCCACGTCATGCAAGCGTTCACGGAACTGTGGTTGACAAATTCACAGAAAACATTGACATTATGCCCACGCTGTGCGAAGTGATGGAGATTCCGATTCCGGCCCAATGTGATGGATTACCGTTGACACATTTTGTGAATGGTACGGAGCCACCGTGGTGGCGCGATGCTGCTCATTGGGAATACGACTGGCGATTCGCGCTTATTCCCGCCGATAGATACGTGTGGCCATGGCGTCGACGTCTTGAACAACTGAATCTTGCAGTGCGACGCAGTGATACTCACGCGTACGTTCAATTCGGTGATGGTGATTTTTTGTGTTTCGACTTAATGGCCGATAATACGTGGCG
>CAMDBY010000043.1 GCA_945889575.1 Bifidobacterium breve | reverse complement strand
CGTGTTACATCAAGCAAATACCTTGCACACTGGCCATCTGCGGTCGCTTCGGCGTCGGATCAGTGTGTGGAAAACCGCAGAAGGAGAAAATCATGGCTGTCGTATCAATGCGTCAAATGCTCGAAGCTGGTGTGCACTTTGGTCACCAGACCCGTCGTTGGAATCCGAAGATGAAGCAATTCATTTTTGGAGAGCGCAACGGAATCCACATCATCAATCTTGACCAGACGCTTGAGCGTATTGAGGTTGCTTATGCATTCGTACGCGACCTTGTCGCAAACGGTGGCACTGTCTTGTTCGTCGGAACAAAGAAGCAGGCACAAGATCCAATCCGTAGCTACGCCGAAAAAACTGGCATGTACTACGTGAACGAACGTTGGTTGGGTGGAATGCTCACCAACTTCGAAACCATCTCGAAGCGTGTTGCAAAAATGCAAGAGTACGAGCGCATGATGGCGTCAGGTGAATTTGAAGCCATGCCAAAGAAGGAAGCACTTCTTCTTACTCGTGAACTCGACAAACTGCAGAAGAACCTTTCGGGAATCTCACAACTTGCACGTCGTCCAGACGCAATTTTCGTTCTTGACACTGTCAAAGAGCACATTGCAGTAACAGAAGCTAACAAACTTGGAATTCCTGTTGTCGCAGTTGTTGACTCGAACGTTGATCCTGATCTCATTCAGTTCCCAATTCCTGGAAATGATGATGCGATTCGCTCAAACGATCTTCTTACTCGTGTTATTTCAGAAGCAATTATCGAGGGCCGTTTCATTGCCCAGAAGCGTAATCCTGCTGCAACTGCAACAGAAGTTGTTGCAGTTGAGCGCACAGCAGAAGAGAACGTAGTGTTTGAAGCACAGCAGGCAGACGCACGTCGTCAGGCAGCAGAAGCACAAGCATCTCGCGAAGCTCGTTTGTCAACACCAAAGCCAACCGAACAACCAGCAGCGGAGTAGTCATGTCATATACAGCTAAGGATGTTCAGAGCCTTCGCCAAACAACTGGCGCCGGAATGATGGATTGCAAAAAGGCACTTGAAGAAAACGGCGGCGAGATTGAAGCTGCAAAGCAGTGGCTTCGTGAAAAAGGTCTTGCCGCAAGTGCAAAGCGCGATGATCGCGAAAACGCTCAAGGCGTTGTTGCAATCATTGTTGAAGCAACTCGTGCTTCAATCGTCAAATTGAAGAGTGAAACTGACTTTGTTGCTTCGAGTGACGGCTTCAAAGCTGCTGCTGCTGCATTGGCTCAATCGATCCTTGAAAAAGGTGAAGCAGGTCTGTCTGATCACTCGACAAAGATCGACGACTTGAAGATCACGTTGAAGGAAAAAATCGAAGTAGGCGAAACAATTCGCTTTGAAGCTGCATCTGGCAACGTTCTTGATTTTTACAACCACATTCAAGGTGGTCGTGGAGTTAATGGTGTCATTGTTGAAATGTCCGGAGCAACACAAGAGGTTGCCCATGACGTTGCGGTACATATCGCGTTTGCTCGTCCTCGCTATTTGCGTCGCGAAGATGTGCCAACAGATGTTGTCGAAAAAGAGCGCGCAACACTTGAAATCGTTACTCGTAACGAAGGAAAGCCCGAACAAGCAATTGCCAAAGTTGTTGAAGGTCGCGTCAATGGTTTCTTCAAAGACATTTGTCTTCTTGAACAGCCATACGCCAAGGACGACAAACTCAGCATTGCTCAGTTCATCGGTTCTGCTCAGATCGTGCGCTTCGCACAGGTAGAGATCGGCTGACATGTCCACTCGGCCCGCCTGGTCTCGCATTGTGCTGAAACTTTCGGGTGAAGCACTTGCTGAACCATCGGGTTTCGGACTTGATAGCAGTGTTCTGTCGCAAGTTGCCGAAGAAGTTCGTGAGGCTCGAGAAGAACTAGGTACTGATATTGCCATCGTTGTCGGAGGTGGAAACTTCTGGCGCGGTCTCAAAGGTGCTGGTCAAGGTATGGACCAAGCCCAAGCTGACTACATGGGAATGCTGGCAACAGTGATGAACGGCCTTGCATTGCAAGATGCTCTAGAACGTGCTGGTCAACATTCTCGCGTCATGAGCGCAATTGAGATGCCAAAGATTGCCGAGCCATATATTCGTCGTCGCGCCGAGCGACATCTTGAAAAAGGTCGCGTTGTCATCCTTGCTGGTGGAACCGGCAACCCGTTCTTCACTACTGATACAGCAGCCGCATTGCGGGCAGCTGAAATTGACGCGCAAGTCATCTTGAAGGGCACGCACTCTGGGGTTGATGGTGTTTACACAGCTGACCCAAAGCTTGATAAGACAGCCACTCGTTATGACCGCATTAGTCATATGGATGTCATCACCAAGGGCCTCAAAGTCATGGATTCCACTGCCATCACCTTCTGTATGGACAAGAACTTGCCCATCGTTGTGTTTGACCTCTTGGTTCGTGGAAACGTCAAGTCCATTCTCCGAGGCGAACAAATAGGTACGCTGGTCGGGTGATCGAAGAAGCCACCCTCGAAGCCATTGACAAGATGGAACGAGCAGTGGAACATGTCCAGTCTCAGTTCTCGTCTGTTCGGACTGGACGTGCCAGCCCGAGCCTTGTCGAGAAGTTGCTTGTCGAGTACTACGGATCAACTGTGCCACTGCAGCAGTTGGCCGGATTCCAAGTTCCTGAGGCGCGCACTCTTGTGGTGAAGCCACATGATCGTGGATCTCTCGGAGCCATTGAAAAGGCAATTCGTGAAAGTGACCTTGGACTTAATCCTTCGAACGACGGAATCATTATTCGTCTTTCTATTCCTGTGCTCACCGAAGAGCGCCGTAAGGAATATGTAAAAATCGTGAAGAACATGACTGAAGATGGGCGAATAGCTGTGCGTAACATTCGCCGCGACGCGCGTAAACAAATGGAAACTGCAGAGAAGAACTCCGATATATCGAAAGACGAATTGGACAGAGCCGAGAAAGAGCTAGACAAGCTCACACAGGACCACATTGAATTAATCGAAAAAGCTTTTGCCCGTAAGGAACATGAGCTGCTCGAGGTATAAAAACGATGGCAACTATGGTTGTCAACGAACGCCCGAAAGGGGAACAACATGAGTGATGACATCTGGCGCCGCCGAGACAACACCGACAGTAACGACTCGTCCGGATACGGAACCGATTTTGGTTCTGATTTCGGAACTGTGCAGTTTGCTGACGACCCGACAGCTGAACCAGTGCTTAGCTTCGGTGATGCCGAAACCGGCAATCTTCCGCATTGGACAGAGCCTGCAACTGGCGAATTGCCGTCAACAGAAGACGACACCGATGTGTGGGGCACATTCCAAGAACCAAGTGAGCCCACTCGTCGTCCCGACCACATCACTATCGGAACTGACCCAACTGACGAGCGTCGCCGTGCATCTCGCGATGTGACTGCAGATTTTGGTCTTGATCCATCTCGCGACATCACAGGTGGCATTCCGCGCGGTCGCGCTCCGCAAGTACGCCGCTCTGGCCCTCGCGGTACTGGTGGTAGCACTGGTCGCGATATGCCAACAGCAGTAACAACAGGACTCATTCTTCTCGCCGTTTTTCTGGGTGCAATTATGTGGCGTCCAGCGGCAGTGATGCTTATCGTTGTAGCGGTCGTTGCGCTTGCCGCAGTTGAATTCTTCAGCAAGGTCACTGAGAAGGGCTACAGGCCTGCAACGTTTGCCGGAATTTTGACATGCGTCGCAGCGCCAATTGCCGCTTACTGGATTGGCGATGCGTCATTGCCATTGGTGTTTGCATTTGGATTTCTTGCAACCTCAATTGGCTTTATCGGCAGCAGCAGTGTTCATAGTGGCCCAATGCCTAACGTTGCAATCACAAACATGGCGATGACATGGATCGGACTTCTCGGTTCCTTCGCTGCTTTGATTCTTCGTTATTCAGTCAATGGGGGCCTTGCTCACGCAGGAACAGACACATTATTCATGATTGTCATTGGTGTGATTGCTAATGATGTCGGTGGATTATTTTTCGGTGCATCTATTGGTAAAACACCATTACGTGAATGGATCAGCCCGAATAAGACCATTGAAGGCGCAATTGGTGGAGCTATCGCAACACTTGTTGCAGTCATAGTGTTCGGGTCTCAAAACGGAACATGGAACTCCATGGGTGAATGGATCGCTTTGACGGTAGTTATTTCAGTCATGGCTCCAATGGGGGACTTGGTTGAATCAATGTTTAAGCGCAATCTTGATGTCAAAGACTTTGGCACCATCATTGCGGGGCATGGTGGAGTACTTGACAGGTTCGACGGATTCTTCTTCGTTCTTCCTGCGGCGTATTACCTCATGTTGGTTATCAGCCCTTGGGCATAACTCGCGTTGCAATTGCCGGATCCTCTGGGTCCATCGGTACGCAAACAATTGAAGTTGTACTGGCAGAGCCAGACAAATATCGCGTTACAGCACTTGCCGTTGGATCGTCTTCTGACACTGTCATTGCACAAGCGCGTCTTCTGAACCCCGAACTTGTTGTCGTCACTGACGAAGTACATCGTTCTGCAGTTGCTGCGGCTCTTCCTGGCATATCTGTCACGGGAGTCCTTGCTGATGTTGTCAATGTTGCAGATGTGGTTATCAACGGCGTTGTTGGTTTTGCAGGGTTGTCCGTAACTCTTGAAACATTGCGCGCTGGCAAGACTCTTGGTTTGGCCAACAAAGAAAGCCTCATTGCCGCTGGCCCAATAGTGCAACCTCTGCGTGCGACGCCAGGAGCACAGTTGGTTCCAGTTGATAGCGAACATTGTGCAATCCATCAGTGTCTACGCTCATCGTCTCGACCAGCATCAGAAGTGGCCCGCATCGTACTTACAGCAAGTGGTGGCCCATTTCGCGGTCGTTCAGCCGAATCACTCGCCACAGTGACCGTTAACGAAGCATTGGCGCACCCCACGTGGAAGATGGGGCCGAAGATCACGATTGATTCTTCCACTCTCATGAACAAAGGCCTTGAAGTTATTGAAGCACATGAATTATTTGGCACCTCATTCGACAACATTGATGTTGTTGTTCATCCACAATCAGTCGTGCACTCAATGGTGGAATTCACAGATGGTTCAACAATTGCGCAATTGTCAATGCCTGATATGAGGTTGCCTATTGGTTACGCGCTCGGGTATCCGCATCGCATTGCAACACCGTTCGGGCGCATTGACTGGTCCACGTTGTCGCGTCTTGATTTTGAACCGCCTGACAGAAAAACATTCGTATGCCTTGATCTTGCCTATGCGGCAGGTCGAGCAGGGGGCACTGCGCCAGCAGCATTATCTGCAGCTAACGAAATAGTGGTTGAAGCATTTCTTGCTGGTCGAATCACGTGGTCTCAGATCGGAATTTTTGTGTCGCGGGTGATGGAAAAGTTTGTCGTTACTGTGCCAACATCGGTGGACGATGTTCTTGATGCAGATGCACAAGGTCGTCGACTAGCCACAGAGGAGCTATCGCGATGAGCGATTTTTATCACCGATTTCGTGCCGAAGTAGCCGCTGGTGGTGCCGTAGACGAGGCGGTGTCGCCCATGGCAACGCGCAACGGCAAAGCCACCGGAATCATCATGATTGCCTTGCTCGCATACTTGGCATTCAAGAATCCGTGGACATTTGTATTTGTTGTCGGGCTTCTTTTTTCAGTGTTCTTACATGAAGTGGGGCATTTTTCTACCGCCCGTCTCACTGGTATGAAAGTCACTCAATTTTTTATGGGCTTTGGTCCACGAGTGTGGAGCCGTACAAAAGGTGAAGTGGAATATGGCGTTCGTGCGTTGCCGCTCGGTGCTTTTGTTCGCATCATCGGAATGAACAACGTTGATGAAGTCGATCCGGCTGATGAATCACGCGCATATCGTTCTCAAACTTTTCCTCGGCGCTTACTGGTCATCACCGCCGGGTCTCTGATGCACATGGTGATCGCGTTTATTTTGTTCCTTGGTGTCTATGCCTCTGGCGGTCGTCAACAGAACACTGGTATCTCTACTGTTCGAGGGTTGGCTGAATCAAGTAGCCCCGCATCTTCTGCTGGCATCGTTGTCGGCGACACTCTTGTGTCGATTGGGGGTATTGCCGTTACGGATTACAACAGTGTCTCAACAGCAATTCAATCTTTCTCCGCGGGTGAATCAATTTCTGTGGTATTCGAACACAACGGCACTCGTCAAACGCGTGATGTTGTACTGGCGAAACATCCCACTGTTCCCGGCCGTGCGTATTTGGGTGTCATGGCAGATGACTGGGGCTGGAAACATCTCGGGGTGATTGAATCTGTCGGGCAATCAATTGCAGATATCGGCACAACAATCACTGATTCTGTTAAGGGAGTGGTGGTTGCCTTGAATCCCATGAACTCGATTCGTCATCTCACTAAATCCCCAGAGGCCACTCTTGAAACTCGTCCGACCACTGTTGTGGGCATCAGCGACTTCAGTGGCACGGTGGGTCAATCCGATGGGTTAAAGGGTGTGCTTACTCTGCTGGCCAGTATCAATGTGTTTGTTGGTGTTTTCAATATGTTTCCTTTGCTGCCCTTCGATGGCGGACATGCCGCAATCGCCATTTATGAACGAGTGCGTTCTCGTAAAGGTCGGCTGTACAAAGCAGACATCAACAAGATGGTTCCGTTGGCCACCTTGGTGGTCGGGCTTTTGTCACTCTTGCTTCTCACTGGTTTATACCTAGATATCACTCAACCACTCGGGTAAATGGTCACGGAACTGACAGACTGAGATACATGTTCGAGCGTCGCAATACTCAGCAAATCATGGTGGGCAAAGTTCCTGTCGGTGGCGGGTCTCCTATCACGGTGCAGTCAATGACCACCACGAAGACCGCCGACGTTGAAGGCACGCTGCAACAGATCTACGCATTGGCCGCTGCTGGGTGCGACATCGTGCGTTGCACATGTAACGACCAAGAAGCTGCTGAAGGTCTTGCGCAAATTGTTCCGCGTTCACCAATTCCGATCATCGCTGACATTCATCACCAATACAAAATGGCACTTGCTGCAATGGAGGCAGGTGTTCATGGTCTTCGTTTGAACCCTGGCAACATTCGTAAACCAGAACACATCAAGGCTGTGGCCTCTGAAGCACGTGATCGGAACTTGTCGATACGCATTGGTGTCAACGGTGGTTCTCTTGATCCGTCGCTGTATGAAAAATATGGTGGTCTTACTGCGGCAGCCATGGTTGAGTCAGCCATGCATGAAATTGCATACTTCCAAGAAGTTGATTTCAACCTCATCAAGATCTCTGTAAAAGCAAGCAACGTGCCGCTAATGGTTGAGGCGTATCGCATGTTGGCCGATGCAACTGACATTCCATTGCATCTTGGAGTCACAGAAGCAGGACCACCTCCTGCTGGCCTCATCAAGGCCACTGCGGGAATTTCCACTCTGCTTCTCGAAGGCATTGGAGACACCATTCGGTACAGCCTCACTGCAGATCCTGTTGAAGAGGCGCGCGCTGGTCGTCAACTGCTCGAGGCTCTCGGATTACGCGAACGCAAAAACGTTGACCTAATCGCATGCCCTAGTTGTGGTCGTGCCGAGATTGACGTGATTGATATTGCGAACAAGGCGCTAGCTGCTTTTGAAGATAAGAAGTTGCCGTTGCAGATTGCTGTGATGGGTTGTGTAGTCAACGGACCGGGCGAGGCACGTGAAGCTGATCTTGGTATTGCAGCTGGTAATAAGCGCGGTCATCTTTTCGTCAAGGGACGCAATGTCGCTGTAGTGCCAGAAGACGAGATGGTGGAAGCGTTAGTTGAGTGGGCAGAGTTCATTAACGAACATGGCACAGATGCTGCAATTGCCCGCGCCGATACAAAACTTGCAGAGCGCGAAGCAGCGAAAGATCGGTCTCAGCTAATGGATGAAAAAGGCGAAGACGTTAATCATTCGGCAGAAAAGATTGTGGAAATCCGAAAAGCGGTTCAGAACTAGTTCTGAGTGAACATCCAGGTGACATTGTGAGTGCCTGGAACAGTTGTGAAGTTATGCGATTCTCCGGCAGGCAACCAGGTCATGTCGGGGCGTGCATCATCGCCAAGGGGGCCAAAGAAGAATCGGTGAGAATGGCTTGCTTCTACAGTGTGCAAGTTTTCCCACGACGTTGAAGCAACAGAGAAAGCTTCAGACGGCGACGAGTATTCAGTCCAGTGGCCATTTTGTTTCGTTGTTGAGATTGGATGTTCCAGTGGGGACGTGTCAACGATTCGCAAGAGTTCAGCGACATCTACGTGCTTCGTTGTGAAACCAGCACGCACCACGTTGTCTGAAGACGCCATGACCTCAATGCCTGCTCCGTGAAGATATGCGTGCAAGTTTCCGGCAGGAAGAGAAATTGCCTGACCAGGCTGTAAGACGATGTGATGCAACAACGGTGCAACCCGTAAAGCGCGATCAGTGGGGTAGGCATCGCTGAGGCGAGACATCCAGCCAGGCACTGCATTCATCGAAGGTGTTGTCCGTTGGTCAAATGCCCACAACAGGTAGCCGTCAATGCCGTTTTGGTCCAGAACGTCGGCTTCCTCGTTCCAACCGAACTGTTGCAGACGCTCGATTGAGGCCTCAATGGTGTCAAACCCGCAGAGTGCTTCGAACTCCGTAAGGGCAATAAGTATTTCAGGCTTATCCGAAGGGTCCTTGTACACACGTTTCGGATCAGTGAGTGAAATGCCGGTGGCATTCTCACGGGTAAATCCGCGTTCGGCTTGTTGACGTGTTGGGTGTGTTTGCAACGACAGTGGTGATGTGCATGCGAGAACTTTGACGAGCATTGTCATCTCGCCTATCTCATATGACAACAATGGTCCATCAGGAGAATCAAGTTTTGATGGTGCGGCGCGGTGAGTTCCGAACCACATTTCCGCCCATGGTTGTGAGTTGCTCGGTAATTGAAATAGTTCTGGAATAAAAGTTGGGTCGCCCCAGTCGTAGTGCTGTGGCGCACCTATGACATGGCGAAACATTGTTTATCCTTCGCGTACCAATGCAACAATGCGTTGCACCGCATTGGCAAGTGGGACTGCTTCATTGGTACCCGCATGGCGGTCGCGTAATTCGATATTTCCATCGGCTAAGGATTTCCCAACCACAACGATGGTGGGGATTCCAATGAGTTCTGCATCTTTGAACTTGACGCCAGGTGACACACCATTGCGGTCATCGATAAGAACTTCTAGTCCCTGAGCTTCAAGTTCGGCACCAATCTTTTCGCCAGCAACGGTGATGTCATCGCCATTCTTTCCGGTGACGACGATGTGTACATCTACAGGAGAAATCGCACGCGGCCATTTCAAGCCAAGGTCATCATGGAAAACTTCAGCAATTGATGCAACAGCGCGCGAGACGCCGATGCCATACGAACCCATTGTGACCACTACTTGTTTGCCGTTCTGATCAAGAACTGAAAGACCAAGTGTGTCTGCATACTTGCGACCCAACTGAAACACATGACCAATCTCGATTCCGCGTGCAATTTCTAATGGCTCGCGACACGATGGGCACGGATCTCCGGCTGCCACTTCAACAGCTTCAATCGTTCCGTCAGCAGTGAAGTCTCGTCCATTGACCAAATGCAGAACATGAGAACCAGCAACATTTGCACCTGTAACCCACTCGCTGCCAGCGACAACTGAAGGATCAAGAAGATAACGAACGCCAGTGGCGCTTGTTGCGCCGAGAACCTGTGGTCCGATGTATCCGCGAATAAGGCCAGGATGCTTGGCAAATCCTGCTTCATCTAGCGGTTCAACTTCAGAAGGTGACACTTGAGCTTCAATTCGTTTGATGTCTGCATCGCGGTCACCGGGAACTCCTACAACCAATACGTCGGTAGTGCCATCAGGATGACGCAACTGCAACACAACATTTTTCAATGTGTCAGAGGCTGTCCATACACGGTCAGCGCGTGCATGATTGGCGTTAAGGAAATCAACGAGCGATGCAATGGTGGGGCAGTTAGGTGTTTCAATAACGGCCGTGGCTGCGTGCGAAGATGTGTCTGGTGCTAGTACGGCTGTAGTAACTGCTTCGGTGTTTGCCGAGTAGTCACACTTCGTGCAACGCACGAATGTGTCTTCGCCTACTTCAATGGGGGCTAAGAACTCTTCGCTTGCTGAACCACCCATGGCACCGCTCATTGCTTTCACAATGACATATGGCAATTTCAGACGCGTAAAAATTCGCTCGTACGTATCGCGATGTGCGTTGTAGCTTGCGGCAAGGCCAGCGTCATCGATATCGAACGAGTAGCTGTCCTTCATGAGGAACTCGCGACCACGCAACAAACCGGCGCGCGGACGTGCTTCGTCGCGATATTTCGTTTGAATTTGATACAGCGAGACAGGAAGGTCTTTGTAACTGGAATACAAATCTTTGACGAGAAGTGTGAACATCTCTTCATGGGTTGGTCCCAACAAAAAGTCGGCACCCCTGCGGTCTTTCAGACGAAAGAGGTTGTCACCGTATTCTTCCCAGCGACCAGTGAGTTCATAAATGTCGCGGGGGAGCATGGCGGGGAAGTGAACTTCTTGCGCTCCCATTGAATCCATCTCGTCACGCACGATGGCTTCGACCTTACGCAGGACCCGCCAACCAAGGGGGAGCCATGTGTAACCACCCGGGGCGGCACGGCGGATGTAGCCAGCGCGCACCAGCAATCGGTGGCTAGGGACCTCGGCGTCGGCCGGGTCATCACGAAGGGTGCGAACGAAGAGTGTGGAGGAACGGAGCATCGGAGCGAAACCTTACTTTGGTTGGATATGATTGTC
>CAMDBY010000042.1 GCA_945889575.1 Bifidobacterium breve | reverse complement strand
CCTGCTGGGCGAGTGAACTCAAAGAGGAGTATCGCGATGGCAGAAGAGTCATCATGGCTTCCCATGTGGGGCATTCAACACCGAGCAGTGAACTAACGGCTGTACGCAGGCTATTAACAGGGTCCTGGTCATACGTGTCGAGAAGGGTTTCGACTTCCTTCTTGGTCAATGTGTGCACGCCAGAATCGTAGGCGTGATAACCCGCTCATAGGGATACCGAACGGACTTGCTACGGTTCTGTGAAACAAATTGAACTCGTTGGGGGCAAAGAGATGGCTACTTGGAACTATGGAGTGATGTGGAAGGGGATTGCGAAAGCAGACCCAGCGCGTCCCGCACAGATGTTTGGCGATGTTGTCTATTCATGGGGTGACTTTCATCAGCGGTCCAACGCTCTGGCAGCAGACATGTTGACAGCGGGGCTCGGAAACCAAGCAAAGGTTGCTCACTATCTGTACAACTGTCCCGAATATCTTGAGGCAACGTTTGCTTCATACCTCGCGGGGTTTGTACCCGTGAATACGAATTATCGGTACGGCCCAGAAGAGATCACGTACCTGTTTGATAACTCTGACGCAGAAGCCGTGGTGTTTCATGCAGTCTTTGCTGATTTATGTGCGCAAGTTCGACCAGAGTTACCGAAAGTGAAGCGGTGGTACATGGTTCCAGACGAATCAGAGACAGCATTGCCATCGTGGGCGATTGATTACAACACGGTGGTCACTAAAACTGTTGCAGATATTGTTCCTCCAACACCATTGTCAGATGATGACATGCTCTTTTTGTATACGGGCGGCACCACAGGTATGCCCAAAGGCGTTATGTGGCGTCAAGAAGATTTGCTTCAAGTACTTGGCCGAGGTGGCAATGCCATCACTGGTGTTGCTCCAGCAGATTCAATGGATGAAGTCATCAGTCGTGTTCAGCCAGGAGGTGTCGGAATACGCACGCTCGTTGCTTGTCCACTCATGCACGGAACTGGACAATTTTCTGCGTTTATCACCCTTGCAATGGGTGGATGCATTGTCACAATGCCGAATCGAAATTTCGATCCTGCTTTGCTGTGGCAAACAGTGCAGGATCGTGGCATCAACTCCATTGTGATTGTTGGTCAGGCTTTTGCTGGTCCGATGCTCGAGTCGCTCGATGCGAATCCCACACGGTGGAATCTTTCTAGCGTCGTACAGATGGGTTCATCTGGTGTTATGTGGAGCCAAGAGAATAAGAACGCTCTGCTTGAACACATTCCGCAAATGCTCATCACTGACAGCTTTGGCTCATCTGAAGCAGTTGGCATGGGAATGTCGGTAGCAGCCAAGGGTGCTGCGCCAAAGACTGCACAGTTTGCTCTTGGACCCAACTGTGTTGTGTTCACCGAAGACGGAAAGCGAGTGCAACCTGGATCTGGTGAAAGTGGATTAGTGGCTGTCGGTGGCGCCATTCCAGTCGGCTATTACAAAGATGAAGTTAAGACGGCTCAGACATTCCGTCAGTTCGAAGGCCGCCGTTGGACCGTGCCAGGCGACTGGGCAGAAGTTAATGAAGATGGCACTCTGCATCTCCTTGGTCGTGGTTCCGTTTGTATCAATACGGGCGGTGAAAAGGTATTCCCTGAAGAAGTGGAAGAAATGGTCAAAACCCATTCATCAGTTCGAGATGCAGTCGCAGTGGGCATTCCAGATACTCGATTCGGAGAAACTATTTGTGTTGTCGTAGAAGCTGAGCCCGGAGAAACACCGACACTTGAAGTTCTGTCGGCGCACGTCAAGGCTCGACTCGCTGCGTATAAAGCACCCCGAAATGTGGTTGTTGTGTCAACCATTGGTCGTGCACCAAACGGCAAGGTTGACTACAAGCGATTGAAGCAACACGCGATCGACACACTCGGCACAAAGTGACTCACGCCGCCGCATTGCGTTCGCGCCTGTCTGGTGGCGAATCCGTATTGATGCCGGGCGTGTGGGATCCATTGTCTGCGCTTCTTGCGGAGCGCGCGGGTTTTCATACTGTATTTGTGTCGGGCTTTGCTGTTGCCGGAACGCTCTTGGGAGAACCAGATATCGGCATTGTTGATCAAGGGAATATGGCTGACGTTGCGAGGCGCGTATGTGCTGCGGTGCCCAACATGTGTGTAGTGGTGGATGCAGACACGGGGTACGGCGATGAACGTGACGTTCAAATAACTACCGAGTTATGGGAATCAGCTGGCGCGAGTGGAATGTTCTTGGAAGATCAAGTCTGGCCAAAGAAATGCGGTCACATGGATGGAAAGCAAGTAATTCCGACGCAAGAGTGGTTGGCAAAGTTGACAACCGTCATGCGAACCCGTTCGGATATTTTCGTCACGGCGCGTACAGATGCTCGCGCGGTGAACGGTGTAACTGACGCGTTAGAGCGTGGTCGCATGGCCCGCGACCTTGGAGTCGATGCCGTGTTCGTCGAGGCTCCACAATCGCTTTCTGAATTGGACGAGATCGCTGCGGCACTTCCTGACGTAGTCCTGGTGGCAAACATGGTGGAAAAGGGAAAGACGCCCCTGTTGACCCCATCTGAATTGGCTGACAGAGGGTTTACGCTCATCGTGTCCCCACTGTCGGGCCTTTTGTCGGCGACCAAGGCTTTGGCAGATGCCTACGGTCGACTGCAGTCATTTGGCACTTTGAGAGACCATCTCGGGACCATTACGGCATTCGATGAGTTCACCGACATTGTCGGTCTACCAAAACACCTCGCTAACGACGCCGAACACCGCTAGTCTCAATCTCACATTAAGAGAGACCAATTGGTCCGGCAACCGGGGTGACAAGCGCACGGTGCCTCCTCATCGAAAGGTGAGGGATGTGGTTCCGCATCCAGCGGAGCAACAGGTCAGATGTCTTTCTTTCGTACACATATTTTGTACCAGCGAAAGGGGACACATGAACGAGCCATACCGTCATGACCCTGCGCCGTATCCTGCCTCTGGCGGGTGGAATCCTGATCAACCTGCTGGTCATCGTCAGTTTCACCAGTTTGCGCAAACACGCCCTTTCTCTCTTGAAGGCGGCGGGTCTCTGCGCGATGTCACCATTGCGTACGAAACCTGGGGCACTCTGAATGAGGACGCCTCTAATGCAATTCTCGTGTGTCATGCATGGACGGGCGATAGTCATGTAGCTGGGTCTGCAGGCAAAGGTCATGCAACACCCGGTTGGTGGGAAGGTGTCGTTGGTCCTGGGAATGCCATTGACACAAATAAGTACTTCGTGGTTTGTTCGAACGTGCTTGGCGGATGTCAAGGTTCTACAGGTCCTGCATCGCCGCATCCTGACGACGGCAAGCCATATGGTCTTCGTTTTCCTGTTGTCACAATTCGAGACATGGTGCGTGCGCAGGCTTCTCTTGCTGACGCACTCGGAGTTAACATTTGGCGAGCAGTTGTTGGTGGCTCCATGGGCGGCATGCAGGCTCTTGAGTGGGCAATTACTTTTCCTACTCGTGTGCGGGCGCTGATCGCAGTTGCCACGTGCGCCGAGGCTAGTGCGCAACAAATCGCATGGGGCTCTATTGGGCGTCGCGCATTGCTGATGGACCCGGCGTATCAGAACGGTGACTATTACAACGCAGGGCCAGATGGCGGCCCCTGGAATGGTTTTTCTGTGGCCCGCATGATTGCACAAGTGACTTTCAGAACAGATTCAAAATTCAATGAGAAGTTTGGTCGGCAATTGAAGGATCAAAACTTCAACTCCGACGGCATTGACTTATTTTCACGCTTTGAAGTAGAGGGGTATCTCGATCATCACGGTGACCGATTGGTGCGTCGATTTGACGCAAATAGCTATTTGTACATTGGTAAGGCCATGGACCTTCATGACATTGGCCGTGGCCGTGGTGGGCTTGAAGCCGCACTGGCACGAATCAAGGCACCGACTCTGACTGTCAGCATCGACTCTGACATCTTGTACCCCGTATACCAACAAGAATTAATTCAGTCGCTGTTGACGAATAATGACCCACGAAATGCGCACAAAGAGATACAGAGCGTGGAGGGGCATGATGGCTTCCTCATTGAAGTTGTAGCCGTCGGCCGACATATTTCTGATTTTCTCACTGCCACCCAATAATTTCTTGCCTTATGCGTGGAGACGCGTATAAAGCACGATCGCGTGAAAGAATGGGAACCGTGACTATTGGACTACTTCTGGCATCGAAACTCTCGGTCAATCTGATCGGCGGGGGACTAGTCATCCTTGGCATCGCACTCCTGGTTGCAACGCTGGCCTTCTGGCGATCAGCCATTGAAGATTCGGCCGTATTGGCACCTCTTGAGATTATGGCTGACAGATCCTTTGCGCGAGCTGATCAAGCAAAGAGAACAGAAATGCTGAACGATGTTCGAACAGATGGTGCTGAACCGATCATTCATCACGTCGCGCCAACTGTGCTGATGCGCGAGCCCATCTCAGAGCCTGAAAAGCCATTCCATGATTCATTCCCACATGACGATGATGCAGTCGATGTGCTGCCTTCCATTATTGACCCTCTTCTCATTCAACAAAAAAACAAGGAGTAAACCATGGCTGCATTTGAACCAAACGAAATGATTACGCGTTTTCGCGACAGGGCGACGGCGGTTCGTAAACGCCCATTGCCACCAATTGCCGGTGAAGAACGTCAACTGTTCATCGCAAACTCTGAAACTGATTTCCGTGATTTTGCAATCATTGGCGATGCAGTTGCTTCGCTGGAAGATGGAATTCTTACATTGCGCATAGATCTGAATCCTCCGTCGAAGTGACATCAACCGACACTTCGACGAAAAGTTCTTTTCGGAGTCGCGATGACATTCATGTCCTCGCCGCAATTCTTGCGGTGACGGCGTGGGGTATCGGACCCATATTTAACAAGGCTCTGTCTGTCAGCACATCAAGCATTGTCTTCTACCGAATGCTCCTCGGATTGCCAATCATGGTCGTAATGGCATATATGAATGGCGGCAGTCTGAACAAACATGTGATTCGAAAGGCGGCATTGCCAGGCTTTATGTTCGCGATGTCCTTCATCACAGGTTTCGCCACCGTCAAAATGACTTCAATCGCAAATGCAACAATGGTCGGGACTTTGCAGCCAGTACTTGTTTTATTTGTGGCTCCGAAATTATTTGGTGAAAAGATTACGAAGCGAAAACTCCTGTATTCGGTCAGTGCAATGGCCGGAGTTCTGGTAGTCGTGATGGCTGCAGCATCAACGAGTGGTGCTCATCTCGACGGTGACCTACTTGCAGTACTCAATGTATTTATCTGGACCACATACTTCGTGATGTCAAAGAAGAGACGAGACGAAGGCATCCATTCTTGGTCGTTCATTGCAGCTGTGTTTTTGTGTGCGGCAATTATTGTTTTGCCATATGGGGCGATAACTAGTAACGACCTCGGAGCTATGCATGTCAGCGATTGGTGGTACATCATCGGAATGGCACTGGGGCCAGGCGTCATTGGTCACGGCATGATGACATGGGCACAAGGACACATTGATGTGTCGCTCGCCAGCCTGCTCGGACTCATTAGTCCGGTCATCTCTTCAATCTTGGCGTGGTTTTTCTTTCAACAGTCGCTCACGTTGCTGCAATTGCTTGGCGGGGTCATTGTCCTTGCGTCCCTGACGGCTCTCGTGCGTTTACAGGGCAAGATGAGCGCTGAAACGCTTGTGGTGCACGAGACGTAAGGCAAGTGGCACCTCGGTTCAATCTCGCTATGCTGTAGTTCCACGCGGATGTGGCTCAGTGGTAGAGCATCACCTTGCCAAGGTGAGGGTCGCGGGTTCGAATCCCGTCATCCGCTCCATAGATATAGGCCCCCTACATTTGGGGGCCTTTGTCGTATCTGAAGGGGGTTCAGATGATTCAGTTTGGTGTGCACGTAGGGGCTCAGAATGCCACTGTTGATGAATTGCGTACATTGTGGAAGTGGCTAGATGAAGTCGGCAGCGACTGGATCTCGCTCTGGGATCACTTGTACGAAGCTCCACCTGCTGGCGGCACTCAGCCCCATTTCGAAGCGTTTTCCATGTTGGGCGCATTGGCAGTGGACACCAGTCGCGCGCGCATTGGTTGCTTAGTGTTCTGTTCGCAGTATCGCAACATCGGCGTGTTGATGAAGGGTGCGATCTCTGTTGATCATTTATCTAACGGCCGATTCGAATTGGGTATGGGAAGCGGTTGGCACGACCAGGAGGCCACAGCGTTTGGAATCGACTTCCCATCGCAAGGGCAACGCTTCAAAGTTCTTGAAGGGCAACTGCAAGCAATCAATAAATGGAAAGTAGGCGAGCGCGTTACTCAGTCAACTCCTGGTGTTGAATTGCGCGATGCATCAATGGTTCCCGGAATTCGCGGCCGTATGCCATTGTGGATTGGCGGACTCGGACCAAAGCAGACATTGCGAATGGCAGGTGCCTATGCAGATGGTTGGAATGCGGCGTATGCAAGCCCATCGCAATACAAGGAACTCAATGGAATTCTTGATGACTGGTGCGCGACAGCAGGACGTGAGCCATCTGCAGTGGAACGCAGTATCAATTTGTCGTTCGGATTAAGTACAGAAGATGTGGGCGTTGTGAAAGATCAACTGCGTACACAATGGGGAGCTGCTGCTGACCGCATCATTGCCGGTTCCTTACTCGGGCGGCCTGAAGACGTTATGGAACAAATTGCGCCCTTTGTTGAAGCGGGTGCACAACTCATCAATATTGCAATTCGTCCGCCATGGGATCAAGATCTCCTTGCAGAATATTTTCGGATGATTGTTCCGATGATGAAGAAGGAATGGTCCTAGTATTCGCCTATGAAAATAGGTGTACAACTTCATCCACAAGCAACCACAGTTAAGGCCATGCGCGAGTCGTGGCGCGCAGCAGATGCAATGGGTGTTGACTCGCTGTGGGTGTGGGATCATTTCTATCCGCTCTACGGAGACCCAGAGGCGCCTCACTTCGAGGCGTACACATTGCTTGCTGCAATGGCGGCTGATACTTCACACGCAACCGTTGGTGCATTGGTGACATGTTTTACGTATCGCAATGCACAATTGCTTGCAGATATGTCTCGCACTATTGATCACATTTCTGATGGTCGATTTATTCTCGGAATTGGTTCAGGCTGGTTCGAACGTGACTACACCGAGTACGGATACGAATTCGGTACAGCCCCAGAGCGCCTGAAACTTCTTGCTGCAGGTATCCCTGTCATTAAAGAACGCCTATCAAAGTTGACTCCTGGACCTGTGAACGGGCATATTCCGCTAATGATTGGCGGAAGCGGAGAAAAGGTCACATTGAAATTGACCGCGCAACATGCAGATGCTCATAACGCCTTCGGACCTGTTGATAATTTCCGTCACAAGATGGAAGTACTCGATCAGTGGTGCGAGAAGCTGGGCCGCAACCCTCGTGAAATCGAGCGAACAGTCGGAATCAACGCCAAAGACTTGGTTGATGCAGCCGCCTACGAAGAAGCTGGCGCTGACCATCTCATTGTTATGACTGGGTCCCCCTTTGATCTGGAGCCAGTCGAAAAGTACTTGGCACAACGCTAAGAGACTCCGACATTCTGGGTATTCGTTTCTGCGACTACGGTTCGGAGTAATCCGAATGTGCCGGGGGGCGTATGAATTTAGAGACAGTGTTGTATGACGTTCGCGACGGTGTTGCCACCATTACGTTAAATCGTCCAGAGGCCATGAACGCATGGACACCACAACTCAGCGATGAGTTGTCATTAGCGATGGGTGCAGCCGACGCTGATGATGCCGTGCGTGCTGTCGTGTTAACGGGAGCAGGTAAAGCCTTTTGTGCTGGAGCCGATTTAAGTGCAGGCGAAAGCGGATTCCTTGCAGGTGGCCGAAGTGTCCAAGGTGGTCCACGTCTCATGCCGTACAAAGTGCGCAAGCCCGTTATTGCAGCCATTAACGGGCACGCTGTCGGAGTAGGTATTACGTATCCGATGTTGTGTGATATTCGCATCGTGTCTGAGACCGCAAAGATTCAATACGCCATGGTGAGACGTGGAATCTTGCCAGAGCTCGGCTCGCACGTCTTGTTGCCACGAGTTATCGGGTTTTCTCGCGCAGCTGATCTGTTACTTACAGGTCGGCTCATCATGGGCACCGAGGCTGCGGAAATGGGGCTCGCATCTCGTGCAGTTCCGGCAGACCAAGTACTGGCAGTAGCAACAGAAATGGCACGCGATATTGCCATCAATGTGTCGCCCGTTTCAGCCGCACTAGCAAAACAGTTGATGTGGGACGGAATGAACACAAGCGTGGACAACATGATTGCGACTGAAGGCAAGTTACTGCCTGGTCTCGCTGCAGCCCCCGATTCCGCAGAAGGGGTGCGTGCCTTTTTCGAAAAGCGCGTTCCGCTGTGGCGTTCTCGCGTCTCATCTGACATTCCCGTTATCCCGAAGTAAGGTTCCGACTATGCAAACAGCTCACATCAACGGTATCGATCTCGCTTTTCAAGATTCAGACGGCAAAGGCCCGGTCATCATTCTCAGCCATGGCTTCCTCATGGATCACACAATGTTCGATGCGCAAGTGGCTGCACTGAAATCGACACAACGCGTGATCACGTGGGACGAACGTGGATTCGGCGGAACATTGGCTACCGGTGATTTCACCTATTGGGATTCTGCTAACGATGTTCTCGGGCTAATGGATCATCTCGGAATCGAATCGGCGGTCATTGGCGGAATGTCGCAGGGCGGTTTCCTGTCGCTTCGCGTTGCACTTACTGCTCCGTCGAGAGTCAAGGCTTTGATACTTCTTGACACACAAGCTGGTACAGAAGACCCAGCAACAATTGAGCCATACAACCAATTGCACGCAGCGTGGGTAGAACATGGTGCCGTTGCAGTGCAAGATGTCATTGCAAGTCTGATTCTCGGCCCTGGCGAGTGGCCCGAATGGTTTGCCAAATGGGGCGCCATGGTGCCAGACCAATTCACAAAGGCATTTAATTGTCTGATGCATCGTGATGACGTCACTGAACGTCTGGGTGAGATTACGTGCCCCGCGCTCATCGTGCACGGAACTGCAGACGTGGCTATTTCGATGGAAAAAGCCGAGGTGCTACGCGACCGTATCGCTGGCCCCACCACATTGGTACCTATTGACGGCGGACCTCATGCTGCAAACATGACCCATTCTGAGCCCGTGAACAAGGCCATCGTCCAGTTCTTGGCAGCACTCGACTAACTGAAAGAATGGTCTTTCAAAACCATTGGAGACACATGCCGTTAGAACTAGATCTTGGACCTGTTGCACAAGCATTTCGTACTGAACTTCGTGAGTGGTTAAAGACCAACATTCCAAAGGAACTTATTGGTGTATCGGCTGATTCTCTTGCACGCGGCAATATGACCGCAGCCGGAAAAGCATGGGTGAAGACACTCACTGATGCTGGATACATGTGTGTGTCATGGCCGAAGGAATACGGCGGTCGCGGACTCACCGGCATCGAAGTAGCTGTAATGAACGAGGAGTTCTCTCGCGCGGATGTTCCACGAGTTACGCGTGGCATGGGTGAGTGGCTTGTTGGCCCTTCAATCATTGTGTGGGGAACCGATGAGCAGAAGAAAGAATTCTTGCCACGCATTATCGATGGCACTCACCGCTACTGCCAAGGTTTCTCAGAGCCAGATGCAGGTTCTGATCTTGCAAGTTTGAAAACTCGCGGAATCATCGACGGTGATGAAGTTGTTATCACTGGTCAAAAAGTGTGGACTTCAGGAGCAACAGAAGCAAACATGATGTTCTGCTTGTGCCGCACTGACCCTGACACTCCTAAGCATCAAGGCATTTCCTATGTTCTGTTGCCAATGTTTACGTCAGAGAAGAAGTCGAATGGCATTGAATTGCGTCCGATTCAACAGCCACACGGCGCATCGCATTTCACAGAGACGTTCATGACAGAGTCCCGTGCGCCTATCACCAACATCATTGGTGGCATGAACAATGGTTGGCGCGTCACCATGACAACACTCGGAAACGAGCGCGGAGGAAATGCAACAACTCAGCACGTTGAATTCACTCGTCAGTTCTGGGACGGCGTCAAGCTTCTGAAAGAAAAGGGTCTCACTTCTGACCCTGTTGTTCGTCAAAACTTGGCGTGGGCATTTTCACATGTTGAAATCATGCGTTTCCAGGGCCTGAAGTTGTTGTCCGAAGTCCTTGCACGTAAAGAGCCGGGTCCTGCAGCATCAATCAACAAGATGTTCTGGTCAGAGTACGCACAGAAGTTCAGTACGTTCATGGTGAATGCACGTGGTGCTGATTCCATGCTGATCGAGAACGACAAAGACGGTAAGTACGAAGTTGATCGTTGGATCGGTTCCATGTTCCAGCATCGTTCGTCCACCATCTGGGGTGGAACTGCACAAGTGCAACGCAACATTGTGGGTGAACGAGTGTTGGGCCTGCCTAAAGAGCCAGACCCAACAAAGCCTCGTCCAAACCCGTCCTGATCCGCTCTAGTCGGGCCTACCCGTAACAGGGCTACCTCTTTGGCGAGTGTGGCGAAAGTAGGGTGTCTACGTGGTCTTAGGTGCATTAAAACAGCTCGACCAGCGGCTTCATACGATTCGCAACAGTGAACCTTCGACGTTGCAGACGCGGATTGTTCTGTTTGCGGCTGTTGTCTGCGGAATCTTCATGGCCAGTGTTGCTCTGCGCCAGGCTGGCCCAACAGTTCATCCCGATGAATGGGGTTTCTTATCGAATGGTCAGGTATTGATTGGTCCTACTGAGGCACCTGTTCCTACGGGAAGCTTCTATCCGGC
>CAMDBY010000041.1 GCA_945889575.1 Bifidobacterium breve | reverse complement strand
ACACCGGCAAGTAATTTCTAGCGGTTCTGCGGGAACCCAAGATCAACACTTGATGTGCGCGGGTCTGGCCAGCGCGAGGTAACTACTTTGCTGCGCGTAAAGAAGTTGATTCCTTCAGGGCCATACATGTGGTGATCTCCGAACAAACTGTTCTTCCAGCCACCGAATGAGTAATACGACACAGGAACCGGGATCGGCACGTTGATGCCAACCATTCCTACACTGACATCGAATTGGAACTCGCGAGCCACTCCACCATCACGAGTAAACAATGCAACACCGTTGCCAAACTGATTGGCATTAATCAGCGCCACGCCTTCGGCATACGACTTCACGCGAACGACGTTTAGTACAGGGCCAAAAATTTCTTCGTCGTAGCAACGCATACCCGGCTTGACCCCATCAATGATGCTGGGACGAATAAAAAACCCGTCTGCTGGCACGTTGGTGCGGCCATCTACAACAACCGTTGCACCTTCCGCTGCTGCGCCAGCCAAAAAGCCAGCCACTTTGTCGCGATGCTCTGCTGTAATCAGAGGACCCATTTCATTCTTCGAGTCGCTAGCCGGCCCCACGATGATTGCTGGAATTCTCTCTTGCACTTTTTTGATTAATGCATCTGCCACTGAATCAACCGCAATTAACACAGAAATAGCCATACACCGCTCACCAGCAGAACCGTACGCAGCACTCACGGCTGCATCAGCAGCCATATCGAGATCAGCATCAGGCAATACCAACATGTGGTTCTTTGCTCCGCCGAGGGCCTGAACTCGCTTTCCGTTCCGTGTACCTGTTTCATAAATGTACTTTGCAATGGGCGTAGAGCCAACAAACGACACGGCTGCAACGTCTGGGTGTTCAAGCAAGCGGTCAACTGCAACTTTGTCGCCGTTGATGACATTGAATACACCGTCGGGAACGCCTGCTTGCTTCAGCAATTCACCGAGGAACAGAGCAACCGACGGATCCTTTTCGCTCGGCTTCAAGATGAACGTGTTGCCACACGCAATGGCGCTTGCAAACATCCACATTGGAACCATTGCCGGAAAGTTGAATGGCGTAATGCCAGCAACAACACCGAGTGGTTGACGAATGCTGTACACATCGACACCGGTAGCGGCTTGTTCGCTGTAGCTACCCTTCAGCAAATGCGGGATACCGCACGCAAATTCAATGTTCTCAAGACCACGCGCAATCTCACCAAGAGCATCAGTAATTACCTTGCCGTGCTCGGCACTCAACATTGCAGCAATTTCATTTCGATTGCTCTGCACCAAGTTACGAATGTTGAACATGATCTCAGCACGACGAGACAAGTTCGTTGCTCGCCACGCTGGCAACGCTGATGTGGCGGCTGCTACCGCAGCATCAATTTCCTGAATTGACGCGAAATCAACAGTGGACGATTGAGCACCGGTAGCTGGGTTGAAGACGGCCCCGCTTCGGCCAGAAGTGCCGGCAACTAGGGCGCCGTTGATCCAATGTGAGATGTGATTCATACCTTCACATTAGGGGCGCCACGTGATGCGCCCGTAATGGTCTAATGGCGATTGGCGCGAGCGGTATCGAGTAGCGAGTCGAAAAGAGCTTGCGACGATGCCACTACAGGGCTGCGGCGCGCGAGAGGATCAATAGTGAGCAGGTCTCTGCCGTCTACTTCGCCGACAACGGCTCCGGCTTCCTGACAAATCAGCACTGCTGCCAGGTAATCCCACACTCCGTGGTCGTGGAAGTCGACATAACCGTCGAGACCGCCTGTTGCGACCAAGGAGATATCAAGGGCCGCTGCACCGAGAGTGCGGAACTGCCACCACCCATGTGGATATGGCGGTGCGCCGTTTGTGCCAACAACTGCTTGCGAGACATCAGCAAGAGGGTTGACTCGCACTGGAACTCCGTCGCGATTTGCGCCGCCACCGCGCGATGCACCGTACCGAGTTTCGCTACCCGACTGTTCTGCCACTAACGCAGCACGTAAACCGTGCCTGTCGACAACACACAACGAAGTCGCAAACCAAGGAAGACCTTTACTGGCATTTGTTGAACCATCAAGCGGATCAACAACAACGAGCAATCTGTCATCAGTAATAGGCCACACAATGTCAGCGATGCCGCTCTCTTCTGACAGAACTTCAAAACCAGATGCCTGCAACACATCAACGATGACATCATCAATCACGACATCTGCTGAGTACTGACCCTCACGCTCGCCCGACAACGACCAGTCAGCAATTTCGTCCAGGGTGTCGGCAGCGGCATCAGCCACGTCGTGCAGAAACCCCAAAATATCTCGGTCTGCTGAGTTGTAATCGAAATGGGGCACATCTGAACGGTAGTGTCCATGACGTGGCCGTTATCGACATTGCCGGATTTGTCACCGATTTAAAGAGCCATGCCGTCGACCATGGGTTCCATGTACACGACGAGCGTCACTTTGTGGAGACCTATTCGCTGCGCCAAATGTGGGAAGTAGACCTCCACCCTGAAGAAGCGTGTAACGGCCCCATCGACCTGCATGTCAGCCTGGAAATCGATCCACGCACACTTCTGAGCTTCGAAGACGCAGTACTTGCCATGGATGACCCTGACGACGACCCGCCAGAAGGCTTTACATTCCCACTTGTTTTTACGTGGACATTTCCGCCGCTTGTGCACCCGCCTGACTTGTTGGTGCTGGCAACTGAAGTTGCAGGGATTGGTGGCGTTGAACTGCCTCTTGAGGTTTCGGCAATTGATTCATTTCACCAAGTGACTGATGCTCCAGAGCGAAGTCTCACTGTGGTCAGTCGCGTGCCAGTGTCGCTCGCAAATGTCTACAAAGGCGACAATGACCCTGTGTGCGCTGTTCTTGATACATGCCGCACTGTCAGCCTGAATTTGCTGGAACGAGTGCCCTTTTGGATTGGCGACATTCACTAAAGCGTGTCAGCGCGCCAGAAGAGAAATTCGAGCTATTAATCCGCGTTTACCATCAGCACGAGGCAACAATTCGGCCACGCCTCCGCTTGCGACAGCCAACTGGCGAACAATCGCCAGACCGAGCCCAGTACCTGGTGCATTCTCCGTAGTTGCGCCGCGCCAGAAGCGTTCAAATGCAAGCGCTTGTTTCTCTTCAGATAATCCCGAACCTTCATCAATGACATCAACATGAATGTGTCGTTGAACGCGTTGCACCTCAATAGCGATGGTGGAATTATCAGGCGCAGCGGTTAGGGCATTGTCAATGTAATTATCCACAATCTGCTCTAATGCACCTTCAAGAGCAACGCATGGCGAAGAATCAAGTCCACGCACTGTGAACGTTATGTGTCGTTCTGCTGCGAGTGATTCCCACACTTCAATTCGGCTGCGCACAATGACCGAAGCATTGACCGTTACGGTTGCCGCCAATCCGCCTTCCAAACGAGACAAAGCCAACAATTGTTCAATCATCTCTTGTAGGCGATCAATCTCTACTCGTGACGCCTCTAGCGCCATGGCCACGGGCGAGGTGCCGTCACCTACAGCATCCTGAGCTTGGTCAAGGCGTAAACGGAGTGCAGTGAGTGGCGTGCGCAACTGATGAGACACTGCGCCGGAGAAATGTTGCTGATTTTCAAGCATTAGCCCAATTCGCCCAGCCATTGCATTAAACGAACGCGATAGCTCTCGTACCTCAGGTGGGCCCTTTGAGTCGTCAGCTTGAACGGAGAAGTCCCCATCGGCAAGACGCTCGGTGCTGGTCTTTAATCGGCTTATTGGTCGTGCGATTGTCAACGCAAGTGGAATAGCGACACATGCCGCAGCCAACAGCGTGATGAGGCCAGCAAAAGCTATGCCCCTGACGTGACGTTGTACTTCTTCATCTACAACTGATTTCGGATTCGAGAACCGAACTACGCCAAGCACTGTGTCGCCAAGTAAAACCGGCACCGCGACAAAGAGCAATCGCTCGCCAAGTGTTGCGGAATCTCGCTCACCTACTGCAGGCAAACCCTTGAGCGCGCCAGCCACTTCAAGTCGGTTTGAGAAATCAGTACCAAAAGCAATTGTCGAATCACTTGTGGCTACAACCAATCCTGAAGCATTAGTGACAACAATGCGTGCATCGCTTGATTTGCTGTAGCTATCAACATACGGCTGCAATGAGGGAAGCACCGACCCTGCAGTTGAGTTCAGTGTTTCCTTCGCATGACCCGCTAAGACAAAAGCGTCGCGTTCAAGGGCAGTTACCAGTCGTTCACGCTCTACTTGTGCAACAAAAGATGCGAGAGGAATACTGAACACAAGCAGAATAAGAACTGCAACGGTGACCAGGGCACCAATGAGTCGAAGCTTCACTGTGGAATCTCTACAAACTTGAAGCCAACTCCACGTACTGACTGAATCCAATCGGGGCTTCCCAGTTTCTTTCGGATCGAGGCAATATGTGCATCTAGTGTCTTTGTCGTGCCATACCAATTGGTATCCCACACATGTTCCAAAATGTCGTTTCGCCGAAACACAACTCCAGGTTCACTCGACAAGAACGCTAGTAAGTCGAATTCTTTGGCCGTGAGCCCAACTTCTTCACCATCAAGGGTGGCGCTATGAGTTCTTTCATCTACGACGACTCGCAACGATGTTCCGCTTGGCTCTTGTGGCGATTGGTCATGCCCACGACGCGTGACAGCCCTAATTCTGGCTAGTAGTTCACGTTGGCTAAAAGGTTTGACAACATAATCATCTGCGCCCAGTTCTAGTCCGAGCACACGATCTAATTCATCACCACGTGCGCTGACAATGATGATGGGAACTGTTGAAAATTCACGAATGCTCTTTGAGACATCAAGGCCATCCATGTCAGGCAAACCAAGGTCCATCAGAATCACTTCAGGTGCAAATTCTTTTACAGCCGCAATGGCATCAGCGCCAGTTATGCAGTGATGCACGGTCATGCCTGCATTCGAAAGCGACGTTGTAACGGATCCTGCAATTGCAGGATCGTCTTCAACCAGCAGGACCTTCACAACCCCATTGTGCCTCTTTCCCAGCTGATGACCTAACGCCCGACTTCGGAATTGGATGAATCTTGGATAAGACCACACCATTCCCTTTACAAGTGCCCCGTACTGTGATGAACAAGGGCCACCGGCCCACAAAGGAGCACATCATGAAGGTAGGAATAGCCACCACCCTCTCTATCGCAGGAGTATTAGCCGCAGGGGCAGCTGCGTACGCGGTTAACTCAAGCGTTCTCAGCACTTCCCCCTCGGTCTCAGTAACCGCTTCGGACACACCAGCAGTCGATTCTGGCACTCCAGTCTCTGCCCAAGTTGCCGCCCAGTCCACAAAGGTTCAATCATCTGTATTAAACAACACCACCACGACATATCAAGTTGGAACGGCCGGTTCAGTTGTCATCGATATGAGTTCGGGAGCAATAGCTGTCAGCAACGTTCTGCCTGCTGCTGGTTGGTCATCTGAACCAGCACAAGTTCAGCCGAATGGTGATGTAAAGATCCCGTTCATTTCGTCAAGCACACGGATCGAATTCCTTGCTCAATTGGTGGAGGGGAAAGTAACAGCCAACGTGACATCGCAGCCAATCGCTCCGCCACCCTCTATGAAGCCCGCAAAGCCAACCTACTCCGATGACGATGAGGACGATGAGGACGACAAAGAAGAACATGACGACGAGCGTAAAAAGGATCGCGAACACGATGATGATGAGGACGAGGACGACGACTAATGATTAACGACCCACTACTAAACAACACCGCCACAGACGTGCCACCAGCACCATCTGTATCGCGCACTGCTCGAACAAGTGGCCGCAAAAAGCATCCAGCGATCTCGGCCCGCATTCTGGCTACTGGTCTCTCCGTAACTGCCTTGATCGGTCTGACAACTGGTTACACACTTTCTCAGAAGGTGTCAGCTGCTCACACTGCGATCCCTGAAAGCATCTTCTCAAACGTTGCGCAGAAATCACCCATCGATGCAGGTGTCATTACTGAAACGCCTCAAGTTGTCTATGTACCAGTGCAAGGGGCGTCAGCAGCAACAGCCGGCACTCCATCTGTACAGGTACAGGCACCAACGCCAGCCGCAACAACGCAAAAGAGCAGCGGTTCAAACTAAAGCAATGTTATGACAACTGCATCAGCCACCACAGCACGTGTGGAACGCATTGCAATGGGAGTCACTTGCGTGGTGACGGTTGTCGGTATTGATTCAAACGACCTAGCACTACATTGCCTTGATCTTGTAGAAGAGATTGAATCACTGTGGAGCCGGTTCATTCCAACAAGTGATATCTCACGTCTCAATACTGCCAATGGGCAACCCACTTCGGTAGACGAAAAGACCCTGACACTGATTCATCACATGATTGCTGCTCACCAGGCGACTAAAGGCGCATACAACCCCACACGTCTGCCCTTGCAGATTGCGGCAGGAGACGCACAATCCCTCATCAATGACAGAAACACCACACTCGCAGCCACTGCGACTGTCTTTTCGCAATTGTCGGGTATTCAGATATTTCACGACGGAAAAGTTTCACTTCCACGCGGCATGACACTCGATGCAGGTGGAATCGGTAAAGGGCTAGCAGCCGACCTCATTCTCCAATTCGCTCAGGAACAGGGTGCAGAAGCAGTGTGCATCAACCTTGGTGGCGACATGGCCATCAACACTGGCGATTCCGTTGGATGGGATGTCGAAATTCTCTCTCCTGTTGATCCTGAGGTCATTCTCGACACAATTCGCATTGCTGTTGGCGGGGTTGCCACTTCTTCGCTATTTGCACGACAGCGACATAGTGCTGGCATCGCTTCACATTTGTTCTCCGATTCATCAGCACACGACACCCAACACACTGTTGGTGCCACAGTTATTGCAAATTCAGCTGCATGGTCTGAGGCATGGACGAAGTATGCAATCCTTAGTAATCCTGTCCACGCAATTGACATGCTGACCAGTACAGGATTAGCAGCACTGCTTGTCTCTGCAGACGGACACACCACACGAACCGAATCTTGGAAGACCTTTACTCATGACTAATCAAATCTGGTGGAACGTCACACGAGCCTCAGCAAACATCGCAATGGTGCTCATTTTGCTCACTGTCTTTTGGGGCGTCCTGCTAGCGACTCGCGTTCTGAAGCCAAACGATAGACCTGCATGGCTTCGCGATATCCACACATGGATGGGTGGACTTGCACTGATCTTTACGATTATTCATATGTTGACCCTGATTGCGGACTCGTACATCTCATTTACATTTGTCTCCGTCTTGGTGCCATACGCAAGTTCATGGAAACCACTTCCCGTCAGTTTGGGAATTCTTGGTTTCTACATTTTGGCTGCAGTGCAAATCACATCGCTGATGATGCGAAAGATGAGCAGAAAAAATTGGCGACGCATTCACCTACTGTCGTACGTCCAGTTCGTACTTGTGATGGCTCACACATTGACTAGCGGCAGTGACGTTGGCAAAGCTTGGTACTCCGGCATCACTGTGGCGATTTCCATGGTCGGTGCAGCCATTTTTGGAATCCGCTTCATTTTCGGAAAATTCTCACCTGCTGCTGCGCGTGAGAAAGCCGAATAGCCGAAGGTCCTGTTACGGACAATGGTGGGCCCAGCAGGACTCGAACCTGCGACCAAGGGATTATGAGTCCCCTGCTCTAACCAACTGAGCTATGGGCCCGGAAGTCGACCGAGGTTAGAGGTGCGACTGGCTCCGGGGGTGGGGCTCGAACCCACGACAAACGGATTAACAGTCCGTTGCTCTGCCAACTGAGCTACCCCGGAAGGGAACCCAAAGGCTACCAGCGAGGGCGCCCAGAGCCCAAGGCCATAGGCCTTAATCAGATTCGAGGTAACTGCGCAAACGCTGGCTGTTATTTGGGTGGCGAAGGCGGGCAAGGGTCTTTTGTTCAATCTGACGGATTCGCTCACGAGTGACACCCTCTTGCTTAGCGACATCATCGAGTGTTTGCGGCTCGCCACTAGAGATACCAAAGCGTTTGTCAATAATGCGGCGATCGCGGTCTGGTAGATGGTCGAGTTCAAGAGATACCGCATCGACAAGTTCGCGACGTTGCACTACGTCTGCAGGCGAATCTGTGGTGTCGCCACCAAACTTGTCGCCCCACGTTGTGGAATCTTCATCACTACTGACTGGTTCATCAAGACTGATTGTGACAGAAGAGATTTGTTTCAGTTCTTCGATTTTTTCAGCAGGAATGAGAGTTCTCTCTGCGAGTTCTGCGTATGTTGGCTCACGCTTCAATTCAACATTGAGCTCACGATCTGCTTTTGTGATGCGATTCAACATTTCAACAACATGGCTAGGCACGCGAATTGTGCGGCCCTGATCAGCCATAGCTCGCATCATGGCCTGACGAATCCACCATGTTGCGTATGTAGAAAACTTGAAGCCCTTTTCCCAGTCATACTTCTCCGCTGCACGCATGAGGCCAATGTTTCCCTCTTGAATGAGATCTAACAGTTGGAGTTCACGGCCGTCGTACTTGCGAGCAATTGACACAACAAGACGCAAGTTTGCCGTGATGAGGTGTTCGAACGCTTCTTCACCTTCACGCATGATGTTGCGTAGTTCACGACGCTGAGTTGCTGTCAACGCGTCCTTTGCAGAACGAGTCTTTGCTTCCTGCATGGTGCGAATTGCGCGGCCTAATCTCTTTTCGTCATCAGCTGACAGCAACGCCACCTGACCAATTTCACCGAGATACATGCGCACCGCATCTCCAGCGTCTCCGGCCAGCACTCGTGGTGCAACAACTTTGGGTGGCACTAACTTCAGTTCGGGTAGCACGGGGATTTCAATTTCGCCTGAGATGTCAGGTTCGATTTTGGCGATGGAGATTTTTGCTTCAAGTAACACTGATTCGATATGACGAATCATTTCGGGATTCAGTTCCACGCTTCTGAAAACATGGGCCACCGTGTTTGGGTCAACCAAACCGTCGTCTGACCGCGAGGCAAGCAATGTGGCCCACTCAGCGGCATCCACAGACGGATGCGGCAGCACAATGGTGGACCGACGGGTCATATGGCTGCCTGAGCTACCTGGGCAAGCCACTGCAGCAAGATCACCGCTGCGGTTGGAGCTTTGTCGTGTTTATTCAGGTCCTCAAGTGCATTACGCACCATGCGATCGTTCTGAATTTGCTCAATGTCAGAGCCAAGTCGACGGCGAGAAAGTTCTCGTCTCACAGCGGCCGCAATGAGCGCCCGAGATTCAACAAGCGGATCAGCATCGATGTCATACACCGCTGCTCTTTCAATAATGTCGGCGGCATCTGGCTGAACAGACTGCAATGCCACGTGAACATCGCCGTCAGAAGCGGCAATGGCCCGAAAAGCCTCGCGTGATGCATCATCAGGGAAGAGTTCTTCAATCAGCCACGGTGCAATGGTGTCCCATTCGTGAATAAGAAGAGACAAGGCAACGAACCCGGCGCCCTCTGTTGCTTGCTGAGCAGGAGCTGCAATTACTACGGGCGCAGAGCCTCCCCTATCTGCAATTTTCACTAGATCAGCAGCAGAAACTCCGGTATGACTTGCCACTTGACCCGCATACAACCGGCGCACGTTTGAATCGGGATGTTCGTTCACCAGTTCCATGGCTTTAGTAGCTAGTCGGGCGCGCGACTCTGGCGAGCGCAGAGGGTTTGCGTCAAACAATCTCTTTAACCGGAAACCAAGAAAAGGCATTGCGTCGTTGATGGCACGTGTCAATGATTCAGGGTCGGAGTTTGCAAGTTCGCCTGGGTCTTTACCTGCTGGAAACTGCGCAACAGATACCGAGATGTCATATTTCTTTTCCCACGCATAAAACTTGTCGGTTGCACCTTGGCCTGCCGCATCTGCATCAAATGCCAGCACAACATTGCGTGCATAGCGCTTCATAAGTTTCACGTGATCTTCGGTTAATGCTGTACCGCATGTTGCAACAGCAGTTGCTAATCCGCTGCGATGGAAACCAATGACGTCGGTATACCCCTCGCACACAATGACGCGATCTTCTTTCACCACATTGCCTTTAGCCCAGTTCAGGCCGTACAGCGTGCGCGACTTTACATACACCGGAGTTTCAGTGGAGTTCTTGTACTTCGCTGGGTCTGTTGACCCAGGAAGTATGCGGCCACCAAACGCGACCGCTGCGCCATTTTCATCAAAGATGGGAAACATGACTCGCGCACGGAACGAATCCTGCAAACGGCCAGCCTTGTTCACAAATCCGAGACCCACCTCAGCCAACATGTCTGGTGTTGCCCCGAGCGACGAACTGAGAGCATCCCATTCATCGGGCGCCCAGCCAAGGCGAAACGATCGTGCGACGTCGCCAGAAAGACCGCGGTCACGCAAGTATTCGCGAGCAGTTCGCGCATCAGGTGATTCAAGAAGTCGCGCGTGATACCAATCAACCGCACGTTCCATCAGTGCTTGCAATTCTTTGCGATGCTTACGTTCACCATTTCCAGCACCCGACGTGTAGTGAAGTTCGATTCCTGCTTTGCTCGCAATACGTTCTACAGAACCAACGAAGTCCAGATGTTCCATCTGCTGGACGAAAGTAAACACATCGCCTTTCACCCCGCAGCCAAAACACATGTACCTTCCTGTTTCATCGTTCACACTGAACGATGGTGAACGTTCGGACTGAAATGGACACAAACCGACTTGACTGCGGCCCGTGCGGCGAAGTTGGGAATACGGTGACACTACGTCTGACAAAGTGACAGCGGACCTGACCTTTTGAATGTCGTCCTCAGCAATGCCCATGGCATGACATTAGTGCCCCGTGAGAGGACCTACGACTGCGCAGTTGGCGTGGCGCGAAGTGAAGCAACAATCGAGACCACAAGAATCACGGCAATGACTGCTAACGACGCTGCGATGGGCATATGCCACCAATACGACA